>JAZSGU010000115.1:0-4972 GCA_045532895.1 Acutalibacteraceae bacterium
GCGTTGGCGCCACGGGAATTTGTCACTCGAGTACCTATGATATCATTACTATGAAGGAGGGAAGCGACGTGCCAAGAAGAGGCAATATCGCAAAACGTGAAGTTTTGCCCGATCCGCTTTACAACTCAAAGCTCGTAACCCGTCTCATCAACAACGTTATGTATGACGGTAAGAAGGGCGTTGCTCAGAAGATCGTATACGAGGCTTTTGACATTATTAAGGAAAAAACAGGCAAAGAACCCCTTGAGGTTTTCGAGGCAGCAATGGAAAATGTTATGCCCGTGCTTGAAGTTAAAGCTCGCCGTGTAGGCGGTGCTACCTATCAGGTACCCATGGAGGTTCGCCCCGAGAGAAGACAGACTCTCGGTCTTCGTTGGATTACACTCTACAGCCGTCAGCGTTCGGAAAGAACAATGAGGGAAAGACTTGCCAACGAAATCATCGATGCAACCAACTCAACAGGTTCTGCATTCAAGAAGCGTGAAGATACTCACAAGATGGCAGAGGCCAACAAGGCATTTGCACATTTCAGATGGTAATCTGCGCATAATAAAGTTATATTTTGAATTTATTCGGAGGTTATTATGCCGAGACAGGTATCTCTTGAGATGACCAGAAACATTGGTATCATGGCTCACATTGACGCCGGCAAAACAACCACATCAGAGCGTATCCTGTTCTACACAGGTAAAACTCATAAAATAGGCGAAACTCACGATGGCGCTGCAACCATGGACTGGATGGAGCAGGAGCAGGAGCGTGGTATTACCATTACTTCTGCTGCTACCACCTGTTTTTGGAAAGACCACCGTGTAAACATCATCGACACACCGGGTCACGTTGACTTCACAGTTGAAGTTGAGCGTTCCCTTCGTGTTCTTGACGGTTCCGTTACGGTTCTTTGCGCAAAGGGCGGCGTTGAGCCCCAGTCCGAAACTGTTTGGAGACAGGCGGACAAGTACCGTGTTCCCAGAATGGTCTATGTTAACAAGATGGACATTATGGGCGCTGATTTCTATCGCGTTATCGATATGATGAAAGAGCGTCTTAAATGTAATGCTGTTCCCATTCAGCTCCCCATCGGCGCTGAAGCGGACTTTAAGGGAATCATCGACCTTGTTATCATGAAGGCTTATTACTATAATGATGATAAGGGTATTGACATCACCGTTACGGATATTCCCGACGATATGAAAGAGCTTGCTCAGAAATATCGCGACGAGCTTGTTGAGCACGTTGCGGAGCAGGATGATGCTCTTCTTGAAAAGTTCTTCGAGGGTGAAGAGCTCACAGTTGAAGAAATCAAGTCCTGCATCAGAAAGGCAACAATCGCCAACACAATGGTCCCCGTTGTTTGCGGCACTTCATATCGCAACAAGGGCGTACAGCTTCTGCTTGACGCAGTTATTGATTATATGCCCGCCCCCACAGATATCGAAGCTATCAGGGGTATCAACCCCAAGACAGACGAAGAAGAAGTCAGACATTCTTCAGACACAGAGCCCTTCTCGGCTCTTGCATTCAAGATTGCTACCGACCCCTTCGTTGGTAAGCTCTGCTTCTTCAGAGTTTATTCGGGTACTGTTGATACAGGTGCTTCCGTATACAACTCAACCAAGGATACAAACGAGCGTATGGGCAGAATTCTGCAGATGCACTCAAACCACAGGCAGGATATTGACACCTGCTATGCAGGCGATATCGCAGCTTGCGTAGGCGTTAAGCAGACCACCACCGGCGACACGCTTTGCGACCCCAAGCATCCCGTTATCCTTGAATCAATGGAATTCCCCGAGCCCGTTATCAGAGTTGCCATCGAGCCCAAGACCAAAGCTGGTCAGGAAAAGATGGGTATTGCTCTTGCAAAGCTCGCTGAGGAAGACCCCACCTTCAAGTGCTTCACAGATGAAGAAACAGGCCAGACCATCATCGCAGGTATGGGCGAGCTTCACCTTGAAATCATCGTTGACAGACTTCTTCGCGAGTTCAAAGTTGAAGCTAATGTAGGTAAGCCTCAGGTTGCTTACCGCGAAACCATCACCAAGCTTGCTGATACTGATACCAAGTATTCACGTCAGTCAGGCGGTAAGGGTCAGTACGGTCATGTTAAGATGAAGATTGAGCCCAACCCCGAAAAGGGCTACGAGTTTATCAACAACATCGTCGGTGGTGCTATTCCCAAGGAATACTTCAACGCCATCGAAGCAGGTGTTAAGGGAGCTATGCTTTCCGGTACTCTTGCAGGCTACAATGTTGTTGACGTTAAGGTAACTCTTTACGACGGTTCATATCATGTAGTTGACTCCTCTGAAATGGCGTTCAAGATTGCCGCATCAATGGCATTCAAGGATGCAATGAAGAAGGCAGCTCCCATTCTTATGGAGCCCATCATGAAGGTTGCGGTTATCGTTCCCGACGAATATATGGGTGATGTTATCGGCGATATCAACTCTCGCCGCGGCATGATTCAGGGAACAGAATCCAGAACAGGTGCTGTTCAGATTAACGCAAACATTCCGCTTTCTAACATGTTCGGCTATGCAACTGCTCTCCGTTCAAAGACACAGGGCAGAGGCCAGTATGCTATGGAGCCCAGCCACTATGCTGAAGTTCCCAAGTCAATCGCCGAAAAAGTTATCAGCGAGAAATAATTTATTTTGTTAAATTTCAAAAAAAGCTTGAAATTTAAGTGTTTACTTGTTACAATGTAACCATGCACGCGCATGGAAAAATATTTGCTTATCAAAAAGGGAGGAAATACCAATGGCAAAGGCAAAATTCGAACGTAATAAGCCCCACGTAAATATCGGTACCATCGGTCACGTTGACCATGGTAAGACTACTCTTACAGCTGCTATCACAAAGACCCTCGCTATGAAGGGCGGCGCAGACTTCATTGACTACGCTAACATCGATAAGGCTCCCGAAGAGAGAGAACGCGGTATCACAATCAACACAGCTCACGTTGAGTACGAGACAGAAACTCGTCACTATGCTCACGTTGACTGCCCCGGCCACGCTGACTATATCAAGAACATGATTACAGGTGCTGCTCAGATGGACGGCGCTATCCTTGTTATCGCTTCAACAGACGGCCCCATGGCTCAGACCAAGGAGCACCTTCTCCTTGCTCGTCAGGTTGGCGTTCCCAAGATTATCGTTTTCATGAACAAGGTTGACCAGGTTGACGACCCCGAACTCCTCGAGCTCGTTGAAATGGAAATCCGTGAAACTCTTGCTGAGTACGGCTTCGACGAAGAAGCTCCCATCATCAAGGGTTCAGCTCTCAAGGCTCTTGAGTATGCAGGCGGCGACACAGCAGACGCTTCACTTGCTCCCATCTGGGAACTCATGGATGCTGTTGACAGCTACATCCCCACACCCGACAGAAAGGCAGACCTTCCCTTCCTTATGCCTGTTGAAGACGTATTCACCATCACAGGCCGTGGTACTGTTGCTACAGGTAGAGTTGAAAGAGGTCAGCTCAGAACTTCAGAAGAAGTTGAAATCGTTGGTCTTTCAGACGAAAAGAGAAAGACTGTTGTTACAGGTATCGAAATGTTCCGCAAGATTCTCGACTATGCTGAGGCTGGCGACAACATCGGTGCTCTTCTCCGTGGTGTTCAGAGAACTGAAATCGAACGCGGTCAGGTTCTTTGCAAGCCCGGTTCAATCAACCCCCACACAAAGTTCAAGGGTCAGGTTTACGTTCTTACTAAGGAAGAAGGCGGCCGTCATACTCCCTTCTTCAACAACTACCGTCCTCAGTTCTATTTCAGAACAACTGACGTTACAGGCGTAATCAACCTTCCCGAAGGCACAGAAATGTGTATGCCCGGCGACAACGTTGATATGAACGTTGAGCTTATCACTCCCATCGCTATTGAAAAAGGTCTCCGTTTCGCTATCCGTGAAGGCGGCAGAACTGTTGGTTCAGGCGTTGTTATTGATATTGCTGAATAATTAAAAAATCATTTTTTGGAGCAACCGCAAGGTTGCTCCTTTTTTGTTGACAAACTCTGACAAATATGCTAATTTGAAATTACCGAAAGAGGAGGGCTTTGTTTATGAATTGCAAAATCTGCGGTTATGAAATGCCGGCAGAAACAGATATTTGTCTTAACTGCGGTGCGAATCAGAGAGAAATCAAGTCAAAAATGGGCTGGTATGCATTTCTTACTTATTTATATATGCCTTTTCTCGGTCTGTGCGCCATTTTTGTTGGTGTAATTTATATGCCGAATGTTGCTCTGAACCTTTTGAACATCATTGATAAAACTTTGATTTTGAAATTTACATTTCTTAATCTGACCGAGTTTAAAACACTGTTTTTGATAGCGGGTCTTATTGAATTTGCCTTTGCTGCATATTATTACTATGTAGCCTATTCTTTGTTAAAATATAAAAGAAAATCATTGAGTCACCTGTGTGCCTTGAGAGTTCTTTATTTTGTTTTCTGTATTGCCTATATGTCCGCTTTTATAATTCTTTCAAAAAATAATATAAGCACAAGCGGCTACGAACTGACAGTATTCTTCCGTAATATTGCTCTTCAGCTTGTTTCTGTAATTATCTGGCTTGCGATAAATATAAAATATTTCAAAAACCGAAAACATCTTTTTATAAATTAAACATAGAATTTACGCACGAAGGGAATTTTCCTTCGTGCTTTTCTTATGTAACAAATGATTAAAGCAAAGCAAAATGAATATAATTATTACGATATTGTTAATTTTGGAAAAAGGTCTTGATTTTTCCTGAAAAAGTGTCTACAATACAAATTAGCACTCGACGAGTCTGAGTGCTAAAATGATTTTATAAATAATTTTACGGAGGTAATAAATATGACTATCAAACCCCTTGCTGACAGAGTAGTTGTTAAAGCGGTTGAAGTTGAAGAAACAACAAGCAGCGGTATCATCCTTGCAGCAGCATCTCAGGAGAAGCCCCAGATTGCAGAGGTTGTTGCAGT
>JAZSGU010000079.1:0-12230 GCA_045532895.1 Acutalibacteraceae bacterium
CCAAACCGCTACAAGGACAAAATCGGCAAAACCGAGTTTGATTTTAACACAAAAGAAACTGAAAGAACATTGTGGTACAAGGGCTCATACAAAGGCAAGCCCGTTGAGGTCAATGTTTCCATGGATATCATGCCCGGTCTTGAAAATATCACAACAGTTTTTCCGTTTGACGAGGATAAAACCAAATATTTCATGACCACAAAACAGATGTGCATGCCCTGCGAAGGCAGGTTCGTTTTTGGCGATTATGTTTATGAATTTTCAAAGGATGCCGCTTTCTGCACCCTTGACTGGGGCAGAGTTAACACCGTGCACAAAATGGTTTGGTATTGGGGCAGCGGCAATCAGTACATAACGGATGAAAAGGGCAAAAAGCACCTTTTCGGCTTTGAGATTACTTGGGCAATCGGCAACGAAAGCAACGCCACGGAAACCTGCATTTTCTATGACGGCAAGGTACATAAAATCGGCGCGGTTGATGTTGAAAAATTCCCCAAGGGCAGATTTTTGGAGGAGTGGAAATTTATTTCTGAGGACGGCAGATTCAACATGACGATGACCCCGACCCTCGATAACCACACGGATGTTGACTTCAAGATTGGCAGAATGAACTGCCACCAGATTTTCGGAATGTGGAACGGCGATGTCACTCTTGACGACGGCACAAAGCTTGAAATCAAAGACCTTTTCACATTCTGTGAATATGTTGAGAATCGTTGGTAAATAACAAAAGCCAAGGCAATCGCCTTGGCTTTTTGTTTTACATGCTTTCGGGCACGTTGATGCTGAACATTGTGAGAATATTTTTCAGAACATTCTTTACGCACAGGCAGAGGTTGAGCCTTGCCTGCATGAGGGCTTCGTCCTCGCAGTTAACGCGGCATGCGTTATAAAATTTATGGAAAAGAGTTGCAAGGTCAACCGCATAGCGGGTAATCTTTGCGGGGTCATAGTTCTTTGCAGAGTTTACGATTTCGTCGGTGAGCGATGCAAGGTGCTTAATAAGCTCCTTTTCCTCGGAGGTGTTGAGAAGCACAAGCTCCGGAATTGTGCATTCCCTCGGAGTTTTGCCCTCACCCTCAAGCTTTTTGAGAATGCTGCAAATTCTTGCATGGGCATACTGGCAATAGTAAACGGGGTTTTGAGAGCTCTGCTCAACCGCAAGGTCGAGGTCAAAATCCATCTTTGAGCCGGGGTCACGCATGTTGAAAAGGAAGCGGACTGCATCAATGGGGATTTCATCAAGCAAATCAACAAGAGTGATTGCCTTGCCGGAACGCTTGCTCATGCGCACAACCTCGCCGTCGCGGGTGAGGTTAACAAGCTGCATAAGAACGATATCAAGATTGTCGCCGTTGCAGCCTATCGCATCAAGCGCGCCCTTCATTCTGGCAACGTGACCGTGGTGGTCTGCGCCCCAAACATCAATCGCTCTGTCAAAGCCTCTTATCGCAAGCTTGTTGCGGTGATAAGCAATATCGGCAGCAAAATATGTGGGGTTGCCGTTTGTTCTGATAAGCACTTCGTCTTTAAGCTCCAGACGCTCGATTTCCTCGGGAGTCTTGCCCTCTTTTGCAAGCCTTGCGCCGAGAACTTCCTTGTTTTTATACCAAAGAGCTCCGTCCTTTTCATAGGTTAAGCCCTTGTTAATCATTATATCGAGAGTTTCTTTAAGCTCGCCGTTGTTGTGGAGCGTGCTTTCAAGGAACCATGTGTCATATTCGATGCGGTATTTGCCGAGATTTTCTTTCATTGCGGCAATGTTCTTGGGCAGAGCATATGCAACAAGAGCCGCTCTGCGCTCCGCCTCGGGTGCATCAATATATTTATCGCCGTTTATCTCGGCAAATTCCTTTGCCCTCTGAATAATATCCTCGCCGTGGTAGCTGTCCTCAGGCAGCTCTACGGCATTTTCACCCTTATAAAGCTGCTGATATCTTATGTCAAGAGAAAGACCGAATTTGTCAATCTGGTTGCCCGCGTCGTTAACATAGAATTCGCGGCTTACGCTGTAGCCCGCGCAGTCCATAACCGCGGCAAGGCAGTCGCCGAGTGCGCCGCCCCTTGCGTTGCCCATGTGCATGGGACCCGTGGGGTTGGCGGAAACAAATTCAATGTTAATCTTCTGACCCTTGCCGTAATCGGAGCGGGCGTATGCATCGCCCTTTTCAAGGATATCCTGAATAATGCAGGCATTATAGCTCTCTTTAAGATAGAAGTTCATGAAGCCGGGGCCTGCAATCTCGCATCTGTCAACAAAGGTGTCGCAGAGCTCAAGTCTGTCAACGATTGTCTGCGCAATTTTGCGGGGCGCGCTTCTCAAATCCCTCGCCCATGCCATTGCTGCGTTTGACGAATAATCGCCGTTTTCTCTGTTGGCGGGAACTTCAATTATAAAGTCGCTTAAAGGCACTTCGGGGAATTCGCCGTCCGCAACGGCTCTGCCCGCAGCCTCAATAATTGCGTTGCGGATTTCAGCCACAGCCTGTTTAACCAATACTGACATTATTATTCCTCCTCTTTGGGTGTAACGGCAACGGTAAGCTCGTTTTCCGATGCCGGTGTGTTGTTAAAATCTATCGTATATGAAAATTTGAGGATACCGCCGTTTTCGGCAACTCCGTTTTCCACGCTTTTGGCATAGACACCCATTATCAGCTCTCCGTATGGCGTTGCATAAAAGCAGGTATGGCGGCGGTCCTTTTCAATTATCATTTCGGTGTTGTATTTGCCCGTTCGGGTCATTGAGATTTTTCTTGAGCCCTCAACCATAAGCGAGGTTACGCAATCCGAAAGCTCCTCATCCGTTTCGGTGTAGTTAACAATACAGCCGACGTCGGTAACTTCAAATTCACCCGACGTTGTGAGCTCACATACATATTCCTCGCCGTCCTGAACGTGGCGGTCGATTATTTTTATTATTGCTTTTTTCATAACTGTTCCTTTTTTAAAATGTAGGGGAGGGCGTCTCGACCTCCCGAGCAGACCATAGGTCTGCAACCTATTAAAACTATGCACCTTGCGGTGCATACGGGTCGTCGAGGACGCCGACCCCTACGGAAATATAAATTTATCTTTCCATAGCCAGCTTCAACAGCCTATCCAGCAACTCCGAATACGGAACGCCCGATGCGGCAAAAAGCTTGGGATACATGCTGATTGATGTGAAGCCGGGGATTGTGTTGGGCTCGTTAAGCATAATTTCGCCGTCGCTCGTTCTGACAAAGAAATCAACTCTTGTGAAGCCCTCACAGCCGAGTGCTCTGTATGCATTAACCGCGGCTTTGCGGACTTCTTCAAGCTTTTCTTCGGAAAGCCTTGCGGGGATGTGAAGCTCGCTTTCGTTTGCAAGATATTTTGCATCGTAATCGTAAAACTCGTTGCAGGGAACAACTTCACCAACCACGGAAGCAACGGGCTCCTCGTTGCCCATAACGGCAACCTCGACCTCCATGCCGATTACGCCCTCTTCAAGCACAAGCTTTTTGTCGTGTTCAAACGCTTTTTTGCATGCAGCCTCAAGCTCTTCAAGATTTTTAGCCTTGCTTATGCCGACGGATGAGCCTGCATTTGCGGGCTTAACAAAAATCGGGAAGCCGAGCTTCTCGGCGGCATTTGCCAGTAAAGCGGTTTTATTGCCCGAATAAGCGTGTTTATCAAAGGCAACCCATTTTGCCTGGGGTATGCCGTAAAAGTCCGCCATGGCATTTGTAACGGCCTTATCCATGCATGCCGCGCTTGCCGCCGTGCCGCAGCCGACATAGGGCAGACCCGCAATTTCAAGCAAGCCCTGCATTGTGCCGTCCTCGCCGTTTTTGCCGTGAAGCACGGGGAAAACAACGTCGATTTTTTCAATCTCCGCGCCGTTTGCAAGGCGGATTATGCCGTGATGCGAACGATCGGTTGAAATAACCGCAGGCTCAAGGTTTTCTTTATCCTCAAGCCATCTGCCCTCGGGGAGCATATCGGGCGAGCCGTTGTAAATATAGCATCTGCCGTCCTTGGTTATGCCCATGGGGATAATTTCGTATTTATCGGCAGGAATGTTTTTGATAACGGAGCATGCGGAATTGAGCGAAACATCGTGTTCGCTTGAAACGCCGCCGAAAAGAACAAGAACTTTTTGTTTCATGGTATATTACTCCTTGATGTTTATAGTGAAGAATGAAGAGTGAAAAGTGAAGAGTTAGGGGCAGGCTTCGCCCGCACCCATTTATATTTGGTCATAGGCGAAGCCTATCCGAAACTTCTCGCTATTCACTTTTAACTTTTCATTTACCGGCTGACAGCCGCTACAATCCCATTATAGTTTTTTATGATTAAATTATGATAACACAGCCTTTAAAATTAGTCAACAGCTAACCCTCGGTTTTTACGCCGAAACAACTCGGTTTTTGCGAAAAAATTTATGAATAATTACGCTTATTTTCTATTTTAGAATTAATATATAATATAAGTATGTTATAATTAGCTGTAATTTTATTAATAGAATACAAAGGAGTATTACTATGGCTGATATTTATGCGATTCTGGCGGATATTAACAACGGCTTGGGCTCAACACTTGCCGAGTGCGGCTTCAGCGCCGTTATTCCGAGCGGAGTTGAAAAGGACGAGCTCCCCGCAGTTACGGAAGCCGGCAGAATAACAATCGAATACAAGGGCGAAAACAAGGCTCTCAAGCTTGAGCATTTCAACAACAAGCTTTCGCTTCTCGGTGCACAGAAAGAGGGCGAAATCCTCGCAAGCGATTTTTCGCAGATTTCACTTTCGCTTCTCGACTCCGAAACAGCCGACCATAAAGATGTTAAATATATCGTAAATGAGTTTTCCGAAACTCTTGTTGAAACCTTCGGCACAAAAACGCAGAAGCCCGCCAAAGCAAAGCTCCCCACCCCTGTTTCAAAGGCGGCGGCAAAGAGCGGCTCTGTTTCATATGACCCCAACACCCTTGCAAACCGCTTCACCGCAATTTATCCCGAGCTTCGCGAGGAATACAGAGCAAACTGCGAAAAATACGGTCAGTTCCTGCCCGAAGATTTCTTTGTTAACCACGGCACAGCGGTTGTGCTTGAAACAATCAAAGAAAACAATCCCACAAAGATGCGCAAACTTTTCAACCTGCTCAACGATATCTATGAGGACGGCACAAATGAAACACAGAGCCTCATCGCCGTTACAATTCTCGGCGCAATGGATAACGACCAGGAAATGCTTGCAAACTGCGTTGATTACATGTGCGACGACATGACGGGCCCCGTAATCAATGTTAATAAATATCTTGCTTCAAAAAGCGGCAAGGGCGCAAAAGTGCGTCTTGAAAATCCGCCCAAATACAAGCCCAAGAAAGACAAAAAGAAAAAAGGCATGATGTCAATGCTCGGTCAATAACGGGAGGTAATCAATTTGGATATTCAAAACAATAACGACATGACCGCTCCTCAGACAACCCCCGAGGAGGAAATCACCTCTTTTGAGGCGGATTCCGAGGAAATGAACACCGTCGTTACCGAAAACTACGACGCAAGCCAGATTCAGGTTCTTGAGGGACTTGAAGCCGTGCGCAAAAGACCGGGTATGTATATCGGCTCAACCGGCCCCCGCGGTCTGCACCACCTTGTTTATGAGATTGTTGACAACTCGATAGACGAAGCTCTTGCAGGCTATTGCACCCACATTGAGGTTGAAATTGAGCCCGGTGATGTTATCTCCGTTCGCGATAACGGACGCGGCATCCCCGTCGGCATCAACGAAAAAATGGGTCTGCCCTCCGTTACCGTTGTTCTGACCGTTCTGCACGCAGGCGGCAAATTCGGCGGCGGCGGATACAAAGTATCGGGCGGTCTTCACGGCGTTGGCTCCTCGGTTGTTAACGCGCTTTCCGAGTGGTTTGAGGTTGAGGTTTCGCAGGACGGACATGTTCACCGCCAGCGTTTTGTTAACGGCGGTAATATCGAAACAGACCTTGAAATTATCGGCGACACAACCGAAACGGGAACGTTCATCCGCTTCAAGCCCGATGCACAGATTTTCCAAGAAACAACCGTTTATGATTTTGAAACGCTTGAAAGACGTCTGCGCGAATCCGCATTCCTCAATGCAGGCCTTTCAATCAAGCTCACAGACAGCAGAGACCCCGAAAACATTATCGAGCGCGTTTACTGCTATGAGGGCGGTCTTTCTTCCTTTGCGGAATACCTCACAAGCGCAAGAAGTCTGACTCCCCTCCACGAAACACCCGTTCATTTTTCCGGAGCAAAGGGTGACAGATACGCAGAAATCGCTCTTTTCTATAACGACAGCTACAATGAGCTTATCCTTTCGTTTGCAAACAACGTGCGCACCGTTGACGGCGGCACTCACGAAGCGGGCTTTAAGAACGCTCTTACCCGCGTTTTCAACGATTACGGCAAAAAATACAATATACTTAAAGACGGCGACAAAAAGCTTTCGGGCGACGATGTCAGAGAAGGTCTGACTGCGATTATCTCCGTTAAGCTGACCGAAGCACAGTTTGAGGGTCAGACCAAGGGCAAGCTCGGCAACACCGACATTCAGACCCTTGTAAATGCTCTTGTTTACGACAAACTGATGACCTATTTTGAAGAGAATCCCGCCGTTGCAAAGGCTATTTTCTCAAAGGCACTTGATGCCGCAAGGGCAAGAGAAGCCGCAAGAAAAGCCCGCGAGCTTGCAAGAAGAAAATCCGTTCTTGAAGGCAACCCCCTGCCCGGCAAGCTTGCCGACTGCACCGAAAAGCAGGCAGAGGGCACTGAAATCTACATCGTAGAGGGTGACTCTGCAGGCGGCTCCGCAAAAGAAGGCAGAGACAGAACCTATCAGGCAATTCTCCCCCTTTGGGGCAAGATGCTCAACGTTGAAAAAGCCCGCCTTGACAGAGTTATCGGCAACGAAAAGCTTCAGCCCGTTGTTATGGCTCTCGGCACGGGAATCGGCGACGACTTTGACCTGAGCAAAATCCGCTACGAAAAGGTTGTTATCATGGCCGATGCCGACGTTGACGGCGCCCATATCAGAACACTTCTTCTCACTTTCTTCTTCCGCTACATGCGTCCTTTGATTGAAGAGGGTCATGTGTATCTTGCACAGCCGCCTCTTTTCAAGATAAGCAAGGGCAAAAAGTTCGCCTATGCTTTCTCGGATGAAGAGCGCGACCAAAAAATCGAAGAGCTCGGCGGCGGCTGCGATATCCAACGATACAAAGGTCTTGGTGAAATGGACCCCGAGCAGCTTTGGGAAACCACCATGGACCCCGCAACAAGAATTATGCTGCGCGTAACTCTTGCGGATGCAATGGAGGCTGACGAAACCTTCTCTATCCTCATGGGCGACAAGGTTGAGCCCCGCCGCGAATTTATTGAACAGAACGCAAAATTTGTTGCGAATCTTGATATTTAAGGAAAGGACTGATTGAATATGAGTTTTGGCGACGCAAGAGATACCCAAAAAATTATAAATGTTGACCTTAACAAAGAAGTACGTCAGGCTTTCCTTGACTACTCCATGTCGGTTATCACCTCGCGTGCTCTTCCCGACGTAAGGGACGGCTTGAAGCCCGTTCACAGAAGAATACTTTACACTATGCACGAAAACGGCCTGACCCCCGACAAGGCATACAGAAAGTGCGCCGACACAGTCGGTTCCGTTCTCGGCCGTTATCATCCCCACGGTGACGCCTCAGTTTATGATGCAATGGTCCGCCTTGCACAGACCTTCTCAATGAGATATATTCTTGTTGATGGTCACGGTAACTTCGGCTCCGTTGACGGCGACCCCCCTGCAGCTTACCGTTATACAGAGTCCAGAATGAGCAAAATGGCTCTGCGCATGCTCACCGATATAGACAAAGATACGGTTGATTTCACAACCAACTACGACGACCGTCTTAAAGAGCCCGTTGTTCTTCCGTCAAGATTCCCCAATCTTCTCGTTAACGGCTCGGTAGGCATCGCCGTCGGTATGGCAACAAACATTCCGCCCCACAACCTTGGCGAGGTTGTTGACGGCATGTGCGCCATGATTGACAACCCCGATATCAGCCTTGAAGAGCTTATGGAGCATATCAAAGGACCCGACTTCCCCACCAACGGCGTTATCATGGGCAGAGCGGGCATCAGAGCTGCTTACGGCACGGGCAGAGGCAAAATCACTCTGCGCGCAAAGGCTGAAATTGTTGAAAAGAAAAACGGCAGATTTGAAATTCAGGTAACCGAAATTCCTTATATGGTCAACAAAGCAAAGCTTATTGAAAGCATTGCCGATCTTGTTAAGGATAAGAGAATCGAAGGCATTGCGGATGTTAATGACTACTCCTCAAAAAAGGGTATGCTCATTTCAATCGACCTTAAGAGGGACGCAAATCCCCAGGTTGTTCTCAACAAGCTTTTCAGCTTCACACAGCTTCAGACAACCTTCGGCGTAATCATGATTGCGCTCGTCAACGGCGAGCCCAAACAGCTTACGCTCAAGGAGGTTCTTGACCACTATATCAAATTCCAGTCCGAGGTTATTGTTCGCAGAACAAAATACGACCTCAAAAAGGCGCAGGACAGAGCACATATCCTTGAAGGTCTTGCAAAAGCTATTGATATTGTTGACGATATCATCGCAACAATCAGAGCGTGTAAGGGCGGTCAGGCGGAAGCCAAGGCGGCTCTTATGGAGAAATTTGAGTTTGACGAGCCTCAGGCGGCGGCAATCGTTGCTTTCCGTTTAGGTCAGTTGGCAGGTCTTGAAATTCTCAAGATTACCAACGAGCTTGACGAGCTCAAAGAAAAAATTGCAGAATTCCTTGAAATTCTTGCAGATGAAGCAAAGGTTCTCAACATCGTTAAAACAGAAGCAATGGCAATCCGCGATAAGTTCGCAGACGAAAGAAAAACAGAGATTGTTAATGTTTCCGGCGAGGTTGACATTGAGGACCTTATTCCCGAAGAAACCTGCGTATTCACCCTCACCGATATGGGCTATATCAAGCGCATTCCCATGGATGAATACAAGCAGCAGCACAGAGGCGGCAGGGGCGTTAAGGGCCTGACTCGCCGCGACGAGGACGTTGTTAAAACAATGTTCACCTGCTCCAGCCACGACTATATCATGTTCTTCACCACCAAGGGCAGAACATACAGGCTCAAGGGCTACGAAATCCCCGAGGGCTCCCGCCAGAGCAAGGGTATGAACATGGTTAATATTCTCCCCCTTGCAGACGGCGAAAAGGTTTCCGCAATGATAAGAGTTCCCGAGTTTGAAGAGGATAACTATTATCTCTGCATGGTTACAAAGAACGGCGTAATCAAGCGCACCGAGCTTGATGCTTATAAGAATGTCCGCAAAAACGGCGTTATAGCAATCAACCTTGACGATGATGACGAGCTTGCATGGGTTAAGCTGACCGAAGGCGGCGAAAACCTTATTATTGCCACCAAAAAGGGCATGAGCATTGCTTTCCGCGAAGACGATGCAAGGGTTATCGGCAGAACGGCGAGGGGCGTTAAGGCACTCAAGCTCAGAGAGGGCGACTGCGTTGTGGGCATGGATATCCTCACCGAGGGCAAGATGGTGCTCACTGTCAGCGAAACCGGCTACGGCCGTTTGAGCGAAATTGATGACTACAGAATCCAGAACAGAGGCGGCTCGGGTCTGACCAACTACCACATTGCCAAATACGGTGACGTTGCGGCGATTGAGGTTGTTGATGTCAACGACGACCTTATGCTCATTTCGTCCGACGGCATAATCATCAGAATTCCGCTTGATGCCGTCAGAGTTTGCGCAAGGCCCTCAAAGGGTGTCCGCGTGATGAAGGTCACCGAGGGTGAAAAGCTCATCACCGCTGTTTCGGTTACAAAGGAAGAAATAGACGAAGAAGATGCCGAAATCGCCGAAAACGAACAAATTGATGAATAATTATTCAAAAAATTTTTTATAAGTACTTGTCAGATGTTGCAAGATTTGATATTATATGTAACAAGATAAATTTATCGTGTCTAAAAGGAGATGATTTTTATGAATATCGCGTTGATTGCCCACGATGCCAAAAAGGAGCTTATGGCCGAATTCTGTATCGCTTACTGCGGCATTTTAAGCCGTCATAACATTTACGCAACCGGCACAACAGGCAAAATTGTTGCCGAAGCCACAGGTCTTGATATCACCAAATTTTTGAGCGGTATTCAGGGCGGCGATGAGCAAATTGCATCCAGAATTGCATGTAATGAAATTGACATTCTTCTCCTTTTCCGCGACCCTCTGACAGCAAAGCCCCACGAGCCTAACGAAGCAACGCTTCTTAGGCTGTGCGATGTACACAACGTCCCCGTTGCAACCAACATTGCAACCGCGGAAGCTCTGATTCATTCACTTGCCAGAGGCGATTTGGATTGGCGCGAAATCGTCAATCCCAAGAAGGGTTAACCCTCGCTTGACGCTCCTGTTGGCAGAAATGCAAATTTTTATGGGGTCGTCTTTTCGGACGACCCCTGATTTTATCCGCAAAGGAAGATATAAATATGGCGTTAGTTACAAAGGCTGTTAAGGGTACGCAGGATTTATTGCCCGCAGACAGCTACAAAAATCAGTTTATCGAATCAACAATGCTTGATATAGCCTCAAAGTTCGGCTTCAAAGAGGTCAGAACACCCGTTTTTGAGCACACCGAGCTTTTTCAAAGAGGCGTTGGCGAAACAACAGATGTTGTTCAGAAAGAAATGTATACCTTCAATGACAAGGGCGAGCGTTCAATAACCCTGCGCCCCGAGGGCACAGCAGGCGCAGTGCGCGCATTCCTTGAGCACGGACTTTTCAACGAGGCTCTGCCCCAGAAAATGTGCTACCTCACCTCCTGCTACCGCTATGAAAAGCCCCAGGCAGGCAGGCTGCGCGAATTTCACCAGTTCGGCGTTGAGGTTTTCGGCGCGGGTGCACCCGCAGCTGATGCGGAGGTTATTTCCGTTGCCAACGAAATTTTCGCATTCCTCGGCATTGAAAATCTTCAGCTTGAAATCAATTCAATCGGCTGCCCCGAATGCCGCAAGAATTATCATAACGCGCTCAAAGAATACTTTGAGTCCAAAAAAGAAAATCTCTGCCCCACCTGCCTCGAAAGGCTTGAAAAAAATCCCATGAGGATTCTGGACTGCAAGAGCCCCGTGTGCAAAGAAATCACGTCGGATGCTCCCGTTATCCTTGACTATGTCTGCGAAGAATGCTCGAACCACTTCGAGAGCGTTCAGAAATATCTCGATGTTATGAACATTGAATATAAGGTCAACCCCAAAATTGTAAGAGGTCTTGACTATTATTCAAGAACGGTTTTCGAGTTTGTTTCCAACGATATCGGCGCACAGGGCACGGTTTGCGGCGGCGGACGCTATGACGGGCTTGTTGAAGAGCTTGGCGGTCCTCACACACCCGCGCTCGGCTTCGGCATGGGCATCGAAAGGCTTCTGCTTCTTCTCAAAGCGCAAAATATCGAAATACCCGCCCCCTCGGGCTGCGACCTTTATATTGCTCCCATGGGTGACGCCGCTTCGCTTGAAGCAATGAAAATTGTAAGCGAGCTTCGCGCCAACGGCGTTTCGGCTCAAACAGATGTTGTCGGCCGTTCACTCAAGGCACAGATGAAGTACGCTGATAAAATTGGTGCAAGATTCACAACCGTTATCGGTGAGGATGATATCAAAGCAAATATTGCAAAAGTTAAAAATATGCAGACAGGTGAAGTTACCGAGCTTGCAATCGATGACTTTGCAGATACATTTATGGAGCTTTCGCTTCAGAATGCGGCAAACGATTTGCAGGATCTGGTAAGCAACTCCGAAGCAATTGATTTAAGCAAATTTTTGGGAGGCATAATGTAATGGATTTTATGACAGGTTTGAAGCGCACAAATTATTGTGGCGACCTCAGAATTACAGATGCAGGCAAGGAAGTAACTGTTGCAGGTTGGGTTCAGCGTCAGCGTGACCTCGGTGCACTTATCTTTATCGACCTTCGCGACAGAACAGGTATCGTTCAGCTTGCATTTGACGAAAACACAGATAAGGAAATTTTTGAAAAAGCTTTTGCTGCAAGAAGTGAATTCGTTCTTATGGCAAAGGGTGTTGTCCGCGAGCGTTCTTCAAAGAACAAGGATATTCCGACAGGTGAAATCGAAATCGACGTTAAGGATTTAAGAGTACTCGGCAAGAGTGAAACTCCTCCGTTCGAAAT
>JAZSGU010000146.1:0-3538 GCA_045532895.1 Acutalibacteraceae bacterium
GGCAAATCAAGCATGTTGTAGCCGTGAGTAACACCCGCCCTGAACTGCTCGTAATCAGGCACAAAGTAGAGAATGGGTCGGTTAAGATAAACAAAATCAAAAACTATTGAGGAATAGTCAGTTATCATTACAAGATAATCCTGCATTTCGTTTTTATCCTGCGTAACCCTGACTCTCGGATTTTTAACATCAAACAGCTTGTCATAATCCGCAAAAATCGGGTGATTTTTAAAATCGAGAGTCAAATCATATTTTTCAAGAATTTCGGCAAGCTTTTCTGAATTTAAAAATTCGCTGATTTGGGTAAAGAATACAGACTCCTTGAATTTATCTTCAAAAAGCTCGCGGGTGTTGTTTTCGTATTCACCGATAAGATTTTTTCGCCACGAGGGGGAGAAAAGAATTTTTCTCTGCGCTTTTTTCTCGGTGTCAATGGCATCAAATCTCGGCATACCGCTCATGATAAGGTCGCTTTCCTTGAAATTATAAATTTCCGTAAAGTTTTTGAGTTCAAATTCCGATGAAACAACAACCTTGTCAACGTTTGCCTTTTCTTTTGTATAAAGCAGAGGCAGGCGCGCATGAAGAATGCCGTGCTGAAGATAAATCAGCTCATAGTCGGTTATGTCCGAATACCATTTAAGGGGCAAGCCGTCAAACGGACTGAAAATTGAAAGGGAGTTAAACGATGTAAATATTTTTTTACAGTTGAGGAAAAGCATCTTGTGTTTAAAGCTTTTAAAATCAACAAGATATTTCTTCTGGGCAGAGGTGAAGTATTTATCCTTGTCTTTGAGATTGTCGATGATGTAATAACGCTTTACACCGTCATTTTTTTCAAAGTCATGAAGGAACTGATAATAGGCATTATCAAAAATATTTTCTCTGTCGCAGTAAAGCCAGATTTCGCCTTTGGGCGCAAGCTTTGCCGAGAGCTTTCTGTAAAGCAAAGCTCGCTTGTTTTCCGCAGCAACGGCATTATCCGCCGCCGCTCTTGCTTTTGCAAGCTCGGAGGCAGTTCCCTTTTTAACGGAAACGCTCTTTGACTTCGCATCGAATTCCATAACATATTCACCGCAAGCCGCAGCGCATTTGCTTCTGTTAACGGCACATTTGAAGCCGAAATAAGGCACGGGAACAACCGTTGTGCCTGCAATATCAAGCATAAAAGTTATGCATTCGTCGCCATGAAGCTCAATTTCAACATCAAAACCGCCGAAAAGATTTGTCGGCGCCTTGCTCTTATAATAGCTGAACGCTGTATCTGTCATGGGCACTTCATGCATAGCGTTTGAGATATCATTATAAAACAGGCGCATATCTTTATAATCCACAACGCCGTTTTTGATATAACCCGAAGCATAAAGCTTATTGTTATGAACGCGCAGAGTGTTAAATACAATCGAATGAGCCTGCGCAAACCAAAGGCATCCTCCGCTTGAAGCGCTCATTGCGGAGCTGTTAACCGCGATTTCATATTTTTCGTTTTTAAGGCGCATGAAATATTCAACATGGAACGGGTCAATGTAAATTGAATTGCAGATAATCTCGTTATCAACCTCGCTCACGATATCGCTCAATATTGCAAGCTGCGCTTTTTCGGTTGCTTCGTCGGCATGGCTGACAAGCAAGTCGGAGGTTATTCGCCAGCCGAGATTATAAACAACAAGAGCCTGCGCGGTGGGGTGCGCCCTGCCGTTTTCATCCCTCGCGGCGTTAAGAAGCTTTTTCAAGAATCCCGTGTACTGCTCAAAACAATAATAGGGGTTGTTAAACATTGAGCTTGCGGAGCCCGAATGGCGATAGTATTTATAAACCGCTTCCTTAACAAAGCCGAGCTTCTGCTTTTTGAGAAGCCAGGAGAAAATAAACCATTGGTCCTCGCCGAGAGAAAGGCTTTCGTCAAACAAAATTCGTTCGCTTTCGGCAACGTTTTTAACGCAGATATTCATTGTTGTCTGCAAAATGTTGGCACTCGAATTAATATCATAAATGCCGCTGTGGCTCATAACATCGAAGCGTTTGTGAGTTGTCACAACGCCTTTTTCGTTTATATAGTCAATGGAATATGTAACAAGGTCTGTTTCGTTGTAATGAGCCTCAAAGAAGTTATAAATAGCCTCAAGGCTCTTTGCGCCGAGAGCATCATCAGCATCAAGAAACATAATGTATTTGCCCTCTGCAAGCTCAAAGCCCTTGTTTCTTGCGCTCGAAACGCCGCCGTTTTCCTTTTCAAAATAGGTTATGTTGGCGTTTTCCGCGGCAAATTTTTTGCAAATCCTGCCGCTGCCGTCCTTTGAGCCGTCATTTACAAAAACAATCTGAAAATCGTCGGTTGGCATGGTTTGACGGTTAAGACTTTCAACGCATGAGGTTATAAACTTTTCGCAATTATAAACGGGAATTATTACAGAAATCTTATATTTAAAATCCGACATTTGAGCAAATCCTTTACAAAAAATTTACATACATAGTTGTATTTTACAGTAAAAGAGAAAAAAAATCAACACTTAAATATTATTGACATTCAAAATGCTATATTATATAATTTAATAGATTATGGAATACTCTTCGAATGGAGGAAAAACATGGAAAGATATCAAAGCGCAAAAGAGCTTTATGCACAATTCGGAATTGACACCGAAGATGCACTCAAAAAGCTCGGCGATATAACAGTTTCAATCCATTGCTGGCAGGGCGATGACGTTGGCGGTTTTGACAGTGATGACGCTCTTTCCGGCGGCATACAGACAACCGGCAATTACCCCGGCAAGGCAAGAACACCCGACGAGCTTATGTCAGACATCGACAAGGCGTTCAGCCTTATCCCCGGCAAAAAGAAGCTCAATCTTCACGCAAGCTACGCAATTTTTGACGGCGAAAAAGCTGACAGAGATGCTCTTAAGCCTGAGCACTTCAAAAAGTGGGTTGAATTTGCAAAGGCACGAAACATCGGCATTGATTTTAACCCAACATTCTTCTCGCACCCCATGGTCAAAGACGGACTTACCCTTTCATCGCCCGATGAAGAAGTTCGTAAATTCTGGGTTGAGCACGGCAAGCGCTGCGTTGAGCTTTCCGACTACTTTGCAAAAGAAACAGGCTATCCCTGCGTTATGAACATATGGATTCCTGACGGTTACAAGGACATTCCTGCAGACAGGCTCTCCCCTCGCCTTCGTTTCAAAAAATCGCTTGATGAAATCCTTGAAACACCTTATGATAAGAGTATGGTTTATATCACTCTTGAATCAAAGGTTTTTGGCATCGGTCTTGAATCATATACTGTCGGCTCAGCAGAATTTTGCCTGAGCTATTCAATCAGCAAGGGTATTACTCCTCTCATGGATAACGGACACTATCATCCTACAGAGCTTGTATCCGACAAAATACCTTCAATGCTTGCGTTCAGCGATAAAATTGCACTTCACATCACAAGAGGCGTTCGTTGGGACAGCGACCATGTTGTTCTTCTTGATGAAACAAAAGAAATTGCAAAGGAAATCGTAAGAAACAACGCACTTGACAGAGTGTTTAT
>JAZSGU010000147.1:0-2783 GCA_045532895.1 Acutalibacteraceae bacterium
TTAAATTCTCTTATCGGAATTTGTTGACAATTGACAATTAATCTGTTAATATATTAATGACTATTTTTATAATCAAAGGAGGAAACCAAAATGATTGATCAGAAAACTCTGGCATATATCAATCTTTACGGCGTTCTGGGTACTCTCGAAAACCTTTGTGAGCTCGCTCCCGAAGCAGGCAGCATTCTCACAAACAAAAAGCCCATCTCAATCGGCTTTGAGGTAAAGGGTGGCCCCAGTGCAACAATCACCTTCAAAAACGGAAAGTGCAGAATGGAGCAGGGATGCGCAAAATGCGATGTAAAGCTTCCCTTCAGCTCATGCGAAAAATTCAACGGTCTTATCGACGGAACAACTACTCCCATCCCCTCAAAGGGATTCCACCACATCGGCTTCCTTCTTAAAGACTTCACAAAGCTTACCGACCTTCTCAACAAGTATATGCGTCCCGAGCCCGCTGACCTTGAAGACGAGGATTTCTTCAGAATCAGCACAACTCTTATGATGTATACAATTTCCGTTGCAATCGCACAGATTGGTAACAATGACGAAATCGGCAAGTTCTCCGCACAGCAGATGGTTGACGGCGAAATCGCTTTCAGCATCAAGGACGGTCCTGCCGCAACGGTAAGAGTCAAAAACCACAGACTTCTTGCAATCAAGAAGCCCAGCGATGCTCCCAGAGCAATCATGGAATTCAGCTCAATCAAGCTTGCAAGAGATTTGTTTGACGGCAAGGTTAACGCAATTGCCTGCGTAGGCAGCGGCGATATCGTTATGAAGGGCATGATTTCAATGCTCGATAACCTTAACAGAATTCTTGACAGAGTTGCTCTGTATCTTGCATAAGGAGGTTTCTGAAATGAGTATGAAAATCAATACACACGCTAAAAGTGCCGAGCTCTTTCAGAGAGCCGCAAAGGTAATTCCCTCGGGTCTTTACGGACATCAGGGCCCCGCAGAGGGCTGCTGCATCCCCGTTTCCGCTTACCCTCTTTTCAGCCAGAAGGCACAGGGTACATATTTCTGGGATGTTGACGGCAACAAATACATAGACTATATGTGTGCATACGGTCCCAACGTTCTCGGCTACAATGACCCCGACGTTGACAAGGCTGTTATGGAGCAGATGAAAATTGAAAACTGCGTTACCGCTCCCTCAACAAAGATTATCGAATTTGCAGAGCTTATGGTTGACACCGTTGCTTCCGCAGACTGGGCATTCTTTGCAAAGAACGGCGGCGACACAACCACCGCGGCTATCATGACCGCAAGAGCAGCCACCCACAGAAAGAAGATTATCTTCGTTAAGGGATATTATCACGGCGTTGCTCCCTGGTGCCAGAAGGTTGACTATCCCGGCGTTATCCCCGAGGATGTTTCCAACAACCTCTATGTTGACTGGAACGATTTTGAGCAGCTTGAAAGAGTTGTTGCAGAGAATGAGGGCGAAATCGCCGCATTCATCTCAACTCCCTATATGCACGGCAACTTTGTTGACAATATTCTTCCCGCAGAGGGCTATTGGCAGAAGGTACGCAAGCTCTGCACCGACAAGGGCATCGTTCTTATCGTTGACGACGTTCGCTGCGGTTTCAGACTTGACCTCGCAGGTTCAGACCATTTCTACGGCATCGAAGCTGACCTTATCTGCTTCTGTAAGGCTCTTGCAAACGGCTGGAACGTTTCGGCTCTCTGCGGTAAGGATTGGCGCAAGAGCTCAATCAGCGGCCTTTCATACACAGGCAGCTATTGGATGAGCGCAGTTCCCTTTGCGGCAGCTATCGCTTGTATCAACAAGATGAAGGCTATCGACCTTCCCAAGCTCTGCCTTGAAAAGGGTACAATGCTGACCGACGGCCTCAAGGCTGCAGCTGCAAACAACGGCTTCAACCTCAGCGTAACAGGTGAACCCGCACTCTTCTACCTTATGCTTAAAGACGATGATTCACTTATGCTTCATCAGGAATGGATTGCAGAGGTTGTTAAGAGAGGCGTTTATATGACTAACCACCACAACCACTTCATCAACGCTTCACTCAGCGATGAAGACATCAAGCACACAATCGAAGTTGCAGAAGATGCATTCAAGGCAGTTCGCAAGAATCATCCCGAACTCGGCTGATAAAACGGAAACAATTTTGTTTATATAAAAGGAGGAATTTCTCATGGCATTAACCAAGCAGGAATGGCTTGAGCTCGAAAAACAGGCTCACGAACTCCGCAAGCTTTGCCTCGACACAACCTATTGGGCAGGCAGCGCACACATCGGCGGCGGTATGAGTGTTATGGATATGCTCGCCATTCTCTATTACAAGTATATGAAGTACGACGTTGCTAACCCCCAGTGGGAAGACAGAGACCGCTTCATTCTCAGTAAGGGTCACGCGGGCGTTGCTCTTGCAAGCCTTGTTTGTCACATAGGTTTTGACGATAAAGAAAAGCTCAAGACCTTCAACCTCAGCAACTCAACAATGGGTATTCACCTTGACTCAAATAAAGTTAAGGGTATCGACGCTTCAACAGGCTCACTCGGCCACGGTCTTTCAATCGCTCTCGGTACTGCTCTTGCAGCTAAGGTTCTCGGCAAGGATTATATGACATATTGTATCCTCGGCGACGGCGAATGCGACGAAGGCTCAAACTGGGAAGCAGGTATGGCTGCTGCTCACTTCAAGGCAGATAACCTTATCGCTTTTGTTGACAGAAACAAGTGTATGATTGACGGTCCCACAGAAGAAGTTATGAAGCTTGAACCCCTTGCAGACAAGTGGGCAGCATTC
>JAZSGU010000068.1:0-7548 GCA_045532895.1 Acutalibacteraceae bacterium
AGGCTTCTACACCTCAAAGGCAAAGAGCCAGGCTCACATCGATGCAGGCGCAAAGAAAGTTGTTATTTCCGCTCCCGCAGGCAACGACCTTCCCACAATCGTTTACAGCGTTAACGAGAGCACTCTCACCGCTGACGACACAATCATCTCCGCAGCATCCTGCACAACAAACTGCCTTGCTCCCATGGCAAAGGCTCTCAATGACTATGCTCCCATCCAGAGCGGTATCATGACAACCGTTCACGCTTACACAGGCGACCAGATGGTTCTCGACGGTCCTCACAGAAAGGGTGACCTTCGCAGAGCAAGAGCAGCAGCTGCTAACATCGTTCCCAACTCAACAGGCGCAGCAAAGGCTATCGGCCTTGTTATCCCCGAGCTCAACGGCAAGCTTATCGGCTCCGCACAGAGAGTTCCCGTTCCCACAGGCTCAACAACTATCCTTGTTGCAGTTGTTAAGGGCGCAGACATCACTAAGGAAGGCATCAACGCTGCTATGAAGGCTGCTTCATCAGCTTCCTTCGGTTACACAGAGGAAGAACTCGTTTCCAGCGATATCATCGGTATCACATACGGTTCACTCTTCGATGCAACTCAGACAATGGTTACAAAGATTGCCGACGACCTCTATCAGGTTCAGGTTGTTTCATGGTATGACAATGAAAACAGCTACACAAGCCAGATGGTTCGCACAATCAAGTACTTCGCAGAGCTTGCATAATTTAAGCTGAATAAAATCAAGGGTCGGCATTATCCGCCGACCCTTTTTGCATGGTGATATTATGGGATTAAAACGTCTTGACAAGTTAATAGCACTCAACTGCAATGTTTCCAGAAAAGATGCGCGAAAACTGATTAAGGACTCCGCCGTTTCGGTTAACGGCAGGGTTGTTTTGCGCGCGGAGGAGCTTGTTGACGCAGAGGTTGATGATATAGACGTAAAGGGATATAACTTTACAGCCAAGGAACATGTTTATATCATGCTCAACAAGCCGCAGGGAGTTATCAGCGCAACAACCGACCCTGCCAAAAAGACGGTTATTGATATTATCCCCGAATCGCTTAAAAGGCGCTGTCTTTTCCCCGCCGGCAGGCTGGACAGAGATACAGTCGGTCTTTTAATTATAACGGACGACGGCGCATTTGCTCACAGAATCATGAGCCCTGCTCACCATGTTTTCAAGACCTATGAAGCAACGCTTTCTTTCCCTATTGACGGAAACGACATTACGAGGCTTGAGGGCGGAATAACCCTTGGCGACGGCACGGAATGCCTGCCTGCAAAGGTTAAAGCCTTTACAACAGCAGAAGGTTTGCCTGCCGCCGAAATCAAGATAAGAGAGGGCAAATATCACCAGGTCAAGCGAATGTTTCATGCTCTTGGCAACAATGTTGAACACTTAAGACGCATTCAGATAGGCTCATTAAAGCTTGATTTTTCTCTTGCGGAGGGTGAATGCCGCGAGCTTACGGAAAATGAGCTGGAGCTCGTTTTTAAAGATGAATAAAATCAAAATAAACACATTATCGTGCATTCAAAAGCATAGTTTTATATAGAGTGAAATGATTCGAACTCCATACGAATCATTTCACTCTTGACTATGGAGGTGCGATAATGTGTTTGTTGTTTTAAAGATTAAGAAACCCGAAAAGGGATTTTTAAGGCGTAGAAAACAGAAAAAAGCTCTGGATAACGCAGTGCTGCGCTCTTACCCGACAGAAAAGGGCCTGCCGTTTTATATCCTTGAAGTTCTTGACGGAAAACACGGCATAAACTGGAGGCTTGTTGCAGACAAATGCGGCAGATACTCCTCGCGCATAATTGCCCCGCGCAGTCTCCCCCTGCCCGACCACGCAAGGCTCAAAAGATTTATTCCGATTTCCATGAACTCTGTTCTGGTGTTCAATACTGCATTGAAAATCATTGAAAAATCAAAGCTTGTACCTGATGAAATATGCATAACTCTGACAGACAGAAACGCGGTTCATCCGCAGGATGTCTGCAAAATCCTGCCATTCGCTTCAACCGTAAGGGTTGTTACCAACCACCCCGAGCGCTATGCCCGCGCGTGTGCCGAGGCATTTGAAGAGCACGGTGCATCGCTGATAATCCGAAGCGCATATGAACCGGTTTCAAAACCCGATATCATTATTTGCTGTGACGGGGCGGTTACAGCAACCATGAAAGACGCGGCAATTTTTACTTCAAAGCGCAAAAACGGCGGAAAAATTGTTTTTTCGGGCAACGGTGTTTGCCTGGCACCTTGCCATGCAGAGGTTATCTCGCCCGAAACGGATCCTGTTGATTTTGCGGGCGCTTTGACAGAGCTTTGCGGAAGCCGCGAATATAAAAACGCGGTGTTTTCCCAAATTGAAGCAACCTGCCGAAAATGCGAAGATTTCCCGCCCGAAAAATGCCTTGAATGCTATTGCATGGGCAGAATAAACACTTGACATTATTATATATATTTTATATAATATAACAGAAAATGGATTCATATAATCAAATCAAAGGAGATATATCAAAATGGAAAAACAGACAGTCTTTACCCGTGAGGATTATAACAAGCTCAGCGCAGAACTTAACAAACTTAAAACCGAGGGAAGAGACGACATTGCCGAAAAGATTAAAGAAGCGCGTTCCCACGGCGACCTTTCTGAAAACGCCGAATATGATGAGGCTATGAATGAGCAGGCAAAGCTTGAAGCTGAAATTGCAAAGCTTGAGGCTGACCTGCGCAACGCAAAGATTCTTGACGAAGAAGAGCTTACCACCGAAGTTATTCACATCGGCGCAAAGGTTAAGCTTTATGACATGGACTTTGATGAAGAGGTTGAATACAAAATCCTTGGCAAGAGCGACCTTGAAAACGGTGTTATCTCCGACCTTTCACCCGTCGGCTCAGCCATCATGGGTAAAAAAGTCGGCGACATTGCAGAGGTTCACACCCCCTCCGGCAAAGTAATTCAGATGAAAATTCTTGCAATTTCAAAATAATTTCTGTGATATTCGGAGCCGAAAGGCTCCGTCTGTCGCTTTTAACGTTTCAAGAAAGGACACTAAAACAATGGCAGAAGAAAAGATTATAAATGCCGCTCCCGAAGAGGAGCAAGTGCAGGACACCAACGAACTCAGACAAATCAGGGTTGAAAAGCTTGAAGCTCTTCAGGCTGCAGGCAACGACCCTTTCCAGATTACACTTGCGGAGCAAAGCATTCACAACGCTGAAATTGTTGAACGCTTTGAGGAGCTTGAAAACACAGATGTTTCAATCTGCGGCAGAATGATGAGCCGTCGCGACATGGGCAAGGCAAACTTCATTGATGTCAGAGACCTCAGCGGAAGAATGCAGGTTTATGTTAAGATTGACGAGATTGGCGAAGAAAACTTCGCAGATTTCAAGAAGTGGGACATCGGCGATATCGTTGAGGTTAAGGGCTTTGTTTTCAGAACAAGAAGAGGCGAGGTTTCCGTTCATGCAAAAGCTCTCCGCCTGCTTTCAAAGTCACTTCTCCCCCTCCCCGAAAAATTCCACGGTCTGACCAACACAGATACAAGATACCGCAGACGTTACCTTGACCTTATCATGAACCCCGAGGTTAAGGACACCTTTGTTAAGCGTTCTCTTATTCTTCGCGAGATAAGAAACTATCTTGATTCACAAGGCTTCCTTGAGGTTGAAACTCCCGTTCTTGTTTCAAACGCGGGCGGTGCTGCAGCAAGACCCTTTGAAACCCACCACAACGCTCTTAACGAAGATTTCAAGCTCCGTATTTCTCTTGAGCTTTATCTTAAAAGACTTATCGTTGGCGGCATGGAAAAGGTTTATGAAATCGGAAGAGTTTTCAGAAACGAGGGTGTTGACACCCGCCACAACCCCGAATTCACTCTTATGGAGCTTTATCAGGCATACACAGACTACAACGGCATGATGGAGCTCACCGAAAATCTCTACCGTCATGTTGCTCAAGCTGTTCTCGGAACAACAAAGATTTCATACAACGGCGTTGAGATGGACCTCGGCAAGCCCTTTGAAAAGATTACAATGGTTGATGCCGTTAAGAAGTATGCGGGCGTTGACTGGAACGAGGTTGAAACCCTCGACGATGCAAGAGCACTCGCCGACAAGCATCACATTGACTATGAGGCAAGACACGGCAAGGGCGATATCCTTGCAATGTTCTTTGAAGAATATGCGGAAGAGCATCTCATTCAGCCCACTTTTGTTATCGACCATCCGATTGAGATTTCTCCCCTCACAAAGAAAAAGCCGAGCGACCCCAACTTTGTTGAGCGCTTCGAGTTCTTCATGAACGGCTGGGAAATGGCAAATGCATATTCCGAGCTTAATGACCCCATTGACCAGAGAGAGCGCTTCAAGGCTCAGGAAGCTCAGCTTGCCCAGGGCGACGAGGAAGCCAACACAACAGACGAAGATTTCATGATGGCTCTTGAATACGGTATGCCCCCGACAGGCGGCATCGGCTTCGGTATTGACAGAATGTGCATGCTTCTTACCGACCCGCAGGCTATCAGAGATGTTCTTCTCTTCCCCACAATGAAGTCACTCGAATCAAACAAAGCTGCCGTAAAAGCAGATGTTGCTGCATCAGAAGAAACCGTTGAGGAAGCTGTTAAAGAGGTTATTGACTTCTCTAAGGTTGTAATCGAGCCTTTGTTTGAAGAAACCGTTGATTTCGAAACCTTCAGCAAATCCGATTTCAGAGCCGTTAAGGTTAAGGACTGCGTTGCAGTTCCCAAGAGCAAAAAGCTTTTGCAGTTCACTCTTGATGACGGCACCGAAAACGAGCGCACAATTCTCAGCGGCATCCATGCATTCTATGAGCCCGAAGAGCTTATCGGCAAAACACTCATCGCCATCACAAACCTTCCCCCCAGAGCGATGATGGGCATTGAATCCTGCGGCATGCTCCTTAGTGCAATTCACGAGGAAGAGGGCGAAGAAAAGCTCAATCTTCTCATGGTTGACGAGCATATCCCTGCCGGCGCAAAGCTTTATTGATTTTATGAAAATTTCGGTTGCGCTCGCCGCTTATAAAGGCGAGCAATATATCGCCGAGCAGCTTGACTCCATCCTCAAACAGCTCGGTGAAAACGATGAAATTATTGTTTCGGACGATTATCCGCAGGGCAAAACCCGCGATGAAGTTCTGAAATTCCAAGACAAAAGAATCCGTTATATTGAGGGCAAGGGCGAGGGCGTTGTTAAGAATTTTGAAAACGCTCTCAACGCCTGCACGGGCGACGTTATTTTTCTCTGCGACCAGGACGATGCGTGGCTCCCCGACAAGGTTGAAAGCGTTATGAAAGAAATTCAAAACGGCGCGGACCTTGTGCTCCACGACGCCGCGGTTGCGGACTCCGCTCTCAATATTACCGAGCCGTCTTACTTCGCCGTTCACGGTTCAAACGCTTCTTTTTTCGGCAACATAATCCGCAATTCTTTTGTGGGCTGCTGCATGGCATTCAAAAAAGAAACCCTGCTCGCTTCGCTCCCTTTCCCCAAGGGTCTTGCGATGCACGACTGGTGGATTGCACTTGTTGCCATGAAGAAAAAGCAAAAGGTTGTTCTGCTTGACAAACCGCTTATCAAGTGGCGCAGGCATGACTCAACCGTAACCGGCGGCAAAACAAGCCTTTGGCAAAAAATCAAATGGCGGCTGAATATTGTTTTGTCTTTGGCAAGGATTAAGTAATTTTCCAATATGTGCCTTGGAAAGGAATAAAGAAATGAGTATAACCGTAACCGGATGCATAGTGACCTACAATAACATGGCAACCATAGACAATGCCGTAGGCTCGCTTCTCAGATGCACCGAGGTTCCGTTCCGCCTTTATGTTGTTGACAACGGCTCAACAGACGGAACGGTTGAACACATAGAAAAAAACTATCCCGAGGTTACCCTTATCCGCAGCGGCGGCAACATCGGCTTCGGCGCGGGGCATAACCTCATTATGGACAAGCTTGACTCCGACTATCATGTTATCATTAATCCCGACATCATAGTCAGAGACGATGTTATTACAAAGCTTGCAGATTTTCTTGAAGCCAACAAAGATATCGGCATGGCGTCGCCCGAAATCCGCTTCCCCGACGGAAGAATACAGATTCTCGGCAAGCGCGCACCTTGCATCAAATATCTTGTTGCAAGCCGTTTGAGAGGCAACGGCGAGCCCGGCGATATTCTTAAAGAATACGCTATGCTGGACTGCGACCTTTCACAGCCCACCGACATTCAGAACGCCACCGGCTGCTTCATGTTCATCAGAACGGAGCTTTTTAAGGCAATCGGCGGCTTTGACAAACGCTATTTTATGTATTTTGAGGACAGCGACCTTACCCGCGAGGTTAATTCGAGATGCCGCACGGTTTATTATCCCGCGGCAACGGTTTATCACGAATGGGGCCGCGAATCCAAAAAGAACTTCAAGCTAAAGCTTGTTCAGATTAACTCCATGCTCAATTATTTTGCAAAATGGGGTTTAAAATAACAGGCGGAAACGGAAAATATTATGAAATATTTGAAGAATTTCTATAAATACAGATTTCTGCTTTATGAAATCGTGCGTAAAAACATAAAACTGCAATACAGGAACTCGGTTCTCGGCGTTTTCTGGACATTTTTACAGCCTCTTCTGACAACGCTTGTTCTTGTTGTTGTTTTCGGCGGCGTTTTCGGCGCAGACCGCTCATACACCGTCAACTACCCCATTTATCTGCTTTGCGGACGCCTTATTTATGAATTTTTCTCACAGTCGACAAAGCGCGCAATGAGGTCAATCAACAACAGCGCGAGTGTTATCAAAAAGGTTTATGTTCCCAAATATATCTATCCGCTTTCAAACGTGCTTGCGAATTTCGTAACGTTCCTGATTTCGCTGCTGGTTCTTGTTTGCTTTGTTGTTTTCTACTATTTCTTTACAGACAAACAGCCCGTAATCAACGCGCATGTTTTGCTTGCATTTGTTCCGATTGTTATTCTTCTTATCCTCTGCGTGGGTGTAGGTCTTATTTTAAGCACGCTTGCGGTTTTCTTTAAGGATATCGAATATCTCTACGAAGTGTTCTGCATGCTTCTTTTCTACCTTACCCCGATTTTCTACCACGTTGACCAGCTCAATCTTCCGAGCAAAATTTTCAGATATGCGCTTATGGGCAACCCGCTTTATTCCATAACGGAAATGTTCAGAAGCTGTGTGCTTTACGGCGAAATGTTCAATATGAACCACCTGCTTTATTCGCTGGGCTTCAGCCTTGCAACAGTATTAATCGGTCTTTACGTATTCTACAAAAAGCAGGATAAATTTATTCTTCATATTTAAGGTGAATGGAGTAATCCGAACCTGCCCTAAAGCGAGTCTTTTCGCCGCTTTTCGGAGTTTCGGCATTGAAAGGCGCCAGCCTTCCTGCAACCTCAACAACCAAAAATCGGCTGAAAATCCTTCGCTTTAGGGTCGAAGAATTTTCACGGAGCGGATTTTTGGTCAATCAAGGCACAAAACGGAGCAAATCCTTTCGGATTTGC
>JAZSGU010000074.1:0-33766 GCA_045532895.1 Acutalibacteraceae bacterium
TTAATATGTATGGTCACATATTTCTTTTATTTTTCTTTGGAGCGCAAGAAAATCCTCAAGCGCATCGGGCTTTTGGTTGGGGTTGCGCAGAAGTGCGGCGGGGTGGAAGGTGCCCATAAAAAGTATTCCGCCCTTTTCAATAAAGTCGCCGTGCTGCTTCGTAACCTTGAAACCCTTGGAAATAAGCCTTTGCGCCGAAATCCTGCCGAGGCAAACGATGATTTTCGGGCGGATAAGCCTTGTCTGCTCGCGAAGCCAGTCAATGCACATATCCTGCTCCTCAGGCAGAGGGTCTCTGTTTTTCGGAGGACGGCATTTTACCATGTTGGCAATATAAATATTCTTTTTTCGGTCAAGGTCAATCGCTTCAAGATATTTGTCAAGCAGCTTGCCTCCCCTGCCCACAAAGGGCTCGCCCTGCAAATCCTCGTTTTCACCGGGTCCTTCGCCGATAAACATTACCTCGGCATTTTCGTTGCCTACGCCGAAAACAAGGTTAGTTCTGGTTTCGCAAAGGGAGCATTTTCTGCATTGCATGCAGTCAGCCTTGAGCTGTTCCCAATTTTCATACATTGCCGCTTTCACCTCGGTTTTTAAAAATTTCTTCGGATTTTTTCGCATCGGCGCGTATCTGCGCCGAAAGCTCATCCATTGAGCCGAATTTAATTTCATCTCTTAAATATTCAAGCAGCCTGACCTCGATTTCAAGCCCGTAAAGATTGCCGCTGAAGCCCAGAATGCAGGTTTCGCTGCGAAAATCTTCGTTTTCAAATGATGGGCGCAGACCGATATTTGTAACAGAGGGATATTCCCTGCCGTCAACCACGGTTACGGAAGCATAAACGCCCTTTTTCGGCTTAACAAAGCCCTCGTCAAACCGCTGATTTATGGTCGGTGCGCCGATAAGCCTGCCTCTGTGATAGCCGCTGACAACCACCTGCTTGTAACGGAATTCTCTGCCGAGCATGGCATTTGCAAGGGGAATATTGCCGCTTTCAACCGCCTGCCTTATGCGGGTTGAGCTGACGGGCTTGCCGTCATAATCAACGGGCGGAGTAATCATAAGCTCTACACCGTATTCCTCGCATAGGGCTTTAAGCTCCTCTGTGCCGCCCTCGTTGTTTTTGCCGAAGCGGTAGTTCCAGCCGCAGCAGATACCTCCCGCATTAAGCTGGTCAATGAGGATTTTTTCAAAAAACTCGCGGCAGGTCATATTTTTGACCTCGCGGAAAGAAACAATGCGCTTTCCCGCACCCGTTGCGGCGATAAGCTCATCGCGCAAAGTGGGCTGCAAAATCATGTCGGGCGCTTTGCCCGCAACCGTCAACATGGGGTGGCTGTCAAAAAGCAGCACCAAGGGAGAAAACCCGTGCTTTTGCTGCATTTCAAAAGCACAGGCGATAACTGTCATATGCCCCTTGTGAAGCCCGTCAAAGCTTCCGAGGGTTACGGCGGTTTTTCTCTCAAGCATTTATTATTTCTTCCTGAATTGTTGTTTCATACGCAGTTCCTTGGAAAGGATGCGCTTGCGAAGACGGAGCGACACGGGAGTTACCTCCAGAAGCTCGTCGTCCTTTATGAATTCCATGCACTGTTCAAGGCTAAGAACGCTGTGGGGCACAAGGCGCAGAGCGTCATCGGAGCCCGATGCACGGGTGTTGGTCAGATGCTTTGTTTTGCAAACGTTGCATACGATATCTTCATTTTTGGCGCATTCGCCGACAATCATACCCTCATAGACGTCAACACCTGCCGGGATGAAAAGGCGGCCTCTGTCCTGCGTGTTGAAAAGACCGTAGGCTGTGCTGACACCTGTTTCGTGAACAACGATTGAGCCTCTTTCGCGGGTCTGAATATCGCCCTTATAAGGTGCGTAGCCGTCAAAAAGCTGGTTCATTATGCCGTTGCCGTTGGTGTCGGTCAAAAACTCCGCACGATAGCCGATAAGACCCCTTGACGGAATTTTGAATTCAAGGTGGGTTGAGCCGCCCTCGCGGGAGCCCATGTTTTCAAGCTCACCCTTGCGGGAGCCTAATTTTTCGATAACCGCGCCGACATACTGCTCGGGCACCTCGACAATAAGCAATTCCATGGGCTCCATGAGCTGACCGTCGATTTCTTTAAAGATAACCTTGGGTCTTGAAACCTGGAATTCATAGCCCTGGCGGCGCATTGTTTCGATAAGAATTGAAAGGTGAAGCTCACCTCTGCCCGAAACCTTGAAGGTGTCGGTTGATTCGGTTTCCTCAACTCTCATGCTGACATTCGTTTCAACCTCTTTGAAAAGGCGGTCACGAATGTTTCTGGAGGTTACGAACTTGCCCTCCTTGCCCGCAAACGGGCTGTCATTAACGATGAAATTCATCGAAATTGTGGGCTCGTCAATCTTGATAAAGGGCAAAGCCTCAACGTTTTCGGGGTCACATGCAGTTTCGCCGATGTTGATGCCCTCGATGCCCGAAACGCAGATTATGTCGCCCGCTTCGGCTTCGTCGCATTCAACGCGGGCAAGGCCCTCAAACTGATAAAGGCGCGAAACCTTAACATTCTGGGTTGTGCCGTCTGTTTTGCAAAGGGCAATCTGCTGATTCTTTTTTATTCTGCCCCTTTCAACTCTGCCTACACCGATTCTGCCGACATAATCGTCATAATCGAGGCTGGAAAAAAGCACCTGCAGAGGCTCGTCGGGGTTGCCCTCGGGAGCATCAATGTTTTCGAGAATCGCATCAAACAAGGGCTGCATGTCGCCGCTTCTGTTGTTGGGGTCAAGGCTTGAATAGCCGTCCCTTGCGCTGGCATAAACAACGGGGAATTCAAGCTGATCCTCGTCCGCACCGAGGTCAATAAAGAGGTCAAGCACTTCGTCAACAACCTCATAGGGGCGGGCGTTGGGTCTGTCAATCTTATTGATTACAACAAGCACCTTTTTCTTGAGGTTAAGGGCTTTTTTGAGCACGAAGCGCGTTTGGGGCATGCAGCCCTCAAATGCATCAACAAGAAGCAAAACGCCGTCAACCATCATAAGAATGCGCTCAACCTCGCCGCCGAAATCGGCGTGACCCGGGGTATCAACAACATTTATCTTGGTGCCTTTGTAATGAACGGATGTGTTTTTGGAGAGGATTGTAATTCCTCTTTCACGCTCAAGGTCGTTGGAGTCCATAACTCTGTCGGCAACCTGCTCATTGTCGCGGAAGGTGCCGCTTTGCTTGAGCATTTCGTCAACAAGGGTTGTTTTGCCGTGGTCAACGTGCGCGATAATCGCAATATTTCTTAAATCTTTTTTATTGGACAAGGGGTTCACCTTTTCTAAAAAATGTTGAATGTTTTTCTGTGTCATTTTTTAGTGAAGAGTTAAAAGCGAAGAGTGAAGAGTTTTGGACGGGCTGTGCCCGTACCCCTATTATATATTTAGTCATAGGCGAAGCCTATCCGTAACTTTTCACTTTTCATTTTTCACTTTTCACTTTAATTATTCAGCAACTACAAAGCCTTCTTTTGCTCTCTTTTCGGCAAGGTCAGCAAGCATCTTTTCTTTGTTTTTGCCCGCAATCTTATAGAAGAACATCGGGATTGAGCAAAGCATCATGCTGATGCCGGGGAGAAGCGAAACAAGGGTAAACATTGCAAATCTCTGTGTGGGGTCAACATCTGTTGCCGCCATAATAGCTTCTTTTGAAAGCATTGCAGCGGGGTCCATATCGATAAGCATATAGAGAACGATGATGCCGCAGGTTGAGAATGCATTGCCGATTTTGTTGATAAAGCCCTGGCACGCCGAGCCGAGACCGTTTTCTCTGACACCCGTTGTAAGCTCCATATAGTCAAGGCTGTCGCATATCATAGCATAGGAGATAACGTTGATAACGCCGAGCGGGATTGACTGAATAACGATGAACGGAGCGAGAATATAGATGCTGGAAAGCTCTGTTACATAACCGATAAGGGTTGTTACAACGCTTGCCGCAAAGCCTGCAAGGCAGGTTGTGATAACAATTTTCTTGTAGTCAAACTTTTTCATGAGCATGGGCATGATGAGCGTTGTGCCAAACATACCGACGATTGTGCAGACCTGGAAAATTGTTTTAACAAGGCTGATGCTGTTGAGAATATCAGCCTGAGTGGGATTTTCGGGGCCGATATAGAAGGAGTAACGAGCAACGTGGATTGCCGCCGCCTGAACAAGATATCTGCCGCTCGAAAGAATACCCATGATAACAACAAGCATAAGAGGCTTGCAATGGAAAATTCTTGAAAGGCTTCCGGGCTGACCGGGAACCTTTTTCTTGTTGGGGAGAGCAACTCTTTCCTTGATGTGGAAATAGCAGTTAACATACATTATTCCGCCGATAACAACAGCGAAAAGAGCAATGAGGAAATATTTTTTCTTCTCAAAGTCGAGCGGGTTGGGTGCGTTGCCCGATTTTGCATAAATCGCATTGAGGATAAGGGGAATTGCAAGGAAAAGCACCTCAGGAAGAGCGGAGCCGATGCTGTTGATAATTTTGGTGAACGAAATAACATCGCTTCTCTCTTTTGAGTTGGGGGTAAGAACATTCGGCAGAGTCCAAAAAGGAACGTCAGCCATTGTGTAAGCCATGCCCCAGAGAATATAAACAACTGCCGAGAAAATCATGAGCGGCATCTGCTCCATATCGGGGCTCAGATACATGAGGAGAGTGAGCACGGCGATAATGGGGGTTGCCATTATGATATAAGGCTTCATTCTGCCGTTTTTCATTGTTCTTCTGTCAACAATCATGCCCATCATGGGGTCATTGATTGCGTCCCACACTCTTGCGGCAAGCATAAGCACAAGCACAAACATAAGGGGAAGCTGAAGAACGTTAACGTAATAGTCGCTGATGTAGCTGGACATCATGGCATAAATCATGCCCTGACCGCCCGCACCGAGAGCAAACATCCACAGCTCTTTTTTGCTGACAAACTTTTTATTTTCCATAAAAAATCTCCCTTTTATTTATTTTCGGAAATTCTTTTTGCCCATTCTTCTTCGAATGCTTTTTTAATTTCTTCATATCTTTCTGCGGGAATGTCGGGATTGCCCTTTGAATAGCTGGGAACAAGCATATCGCCTGCAACCTTTGCAACGGTGCATTCCGTATCGTTTCTCCACTTCTCTCTTTCCTCGGGATTGCGGAGATTGGGAACATCAAGGGGGATTCCGCCCTGAAGCACCGAACGGTAGGCAAACATGCCGGGCAGGAACATATCCATTGCTTCGTAAACATCGATAACATCCATGTTATCTCTGCCTCTTACGGTTTCAACAACATTGTGCATTACATACCAGTCCGAGCCGCCGTGACCCGAGGGATCTGCAAGGCGTGAGAATGCATCGCCCGTTGATTTTTCGTAAGGCTCATTGCTGTTCTGACCCTCAAACTCATCAAGGTTAACATAAAGCTTGTTTACATGGTCGCTTTCGCATGCATCCTCGCGGGCGCATTCCATTCTGCCCTTTGAGCCGTAGATGCTGTACCAAACGGAGTTTCTTGACGGGCCGACGCCGTGAATGCTCTTGAGAACAGCGCCGTTTTCAAGGGTAATCATTTCAATACCGACGGGGCCTGCCTTTGCGCCCATTCTTGCCATTCTTGCATTGAACGGAAGCTCAAAGCCCGTTACCTTAACGGGTTTAAGACCTGTGATATGAATAAGCGGACCGATTGAATGCGTGCAGTAATAGCATGCATGCATCGTGTTGCGCCAATGGTCAGGGTCGCCGAAGGTAATCATATGCCATATGCTTTCGCAGTTGTGCATATATTCGCCCTCGCCATATTCAAATTCGCCGAGCATACCCTCGCGGTAAAGCTCGCGCATCTTTTTGGGAGCGCCCATATAGCAGTAGTTTTCTGCATAGAAATATTTTTTGCCCGTTCTCTCAACGGCTTCGATAAGCTCAACCGCTTCCTTCATTGTCTGAACGGGAAGCACTTCGCTGAGAACATGGAAGCCCTTTTCAAGAGCCTTTACGGCAAAGGGTGCGTGCTCTGTTGCAAAGTTTGCAAGAACAACAACATCCATATCATGATTCAGGAAATCCTCGTAATTATCATAGAAAGTGATATCTCTGTCGGCATAGTCTTTTTTTGCCTTATCAAGAAGAATATCATAGTTGTCACAGATGGCAACCGTTTTTGCGCCCTTTACATTGTCGCAATGGTTAATCATTGTTCTGCCTCTGCCGACACCGACAACACCGATTCTGACAACGGGAGCTTTTTCAAGCTTTCTGCAGAAGGAGCGGTCCTCGTTAACCATATCAACGCTGTCAACGCCGAGCTCGCAAAGCATCCATTCCCAGCGGGCTTTCATATCCTCATCGTATTCAACGGGAACAAAGCCTGCTGTGAGATAGCTCTTAACGGCACCCTTGCGCCACTCGTCGGTGGTCAGATAAATATAATCCGCATCCTGCGCCGCAAGCTTTTTAACGGCGGCGTTGTTGAGATATTTGCCCAAACCCTTGCCGCGGAATTCGGTCTTGATGCCGACCATGTGGAGCTGACCCTCTTTTTCCGCAGGGTGGTAAATAGCAGATGCCGTGCCGATATGCTCACCGTTGTAATCAAGGAAGAAAACATCGGTTTCGGGCACGCAGTCGTCAACATCGGCTACGCACTCGTCAAAAAATTCGGGAGCGGTGTCATCGCCGACAAGGCCGTTTTTGCAGCAGTCAACCCACGCCGCCTTGTCTTCAACGCAGTCTTTGTAATTAACAAGTGAATAGCCCTCGGGCAAAACCAAATCCGCAACGGGAGTGCCCTTGAGCCAATACATTTTAAGTTGTTCCATAATATCCACCTCTGTTATGTTATAAGTGAAAAACGAAAAGTGAAAAATGAAAAGTTACGAATAGGCTTCGCCTATGACCAAATATATAACATGGGTACGGGCAAAGCCCGTCCGAAACTCTTCACTCTTCACTATTAACTCTTCACTCAAAAATTGGGGCTGTAAAAACAGCCCCGATTTTAACTTATTCGCCTTTCATTTCAAGGAGCTTTGCAGTGCCGTCATAAACAGCCTGGCTGACCTTGATTGAGTCTGTGATTGCAGCCTTGATATCATCCTCCGTTGCACCAAGCTCAACAGAATACTTTCTGTCGATGAAGAGGTTGATAGCCATAATATCTGCAAGTCCGTCAACATCAATACCGCTTTCAATGCCCTTTTCGGCATATTCCTTCTTAACGCCGCCAAGACCCATTCTCATCATCCAGGGAGCAACGCTGATAACCTTTCTGTTGTCGCCCATGCCTCTTGCGGCATAAACAATCTTAAGGAATTCCTTCCATGTCTGGTTATACATGCTGATAGGCCATGCCTTTGCGCCCTTTGACTTTTCGGCTGCGCCAACGATAACCTCGCCAACCTGGCGAACTGTAAGCATAGCTGTGCCGCCGCCCGGATACATTGTGAACGGAAGCTTATCCATTCTCTTAATCTGCTCGATAAGGATAACCCAAACGGGCTTTCTGCCCGGCTGTGTGCCGAAGATATAGGGAAGCTCGAGAACAGCTACGTCGAAGTTTTCATCAGCAAAGGAGAAGGCAACCTCTTCCTGGTCGATACGGCTTCTTATGTAAGGATGCTTTTCTGTGAGCTTCATGTCGGGTCTTTCCTTTGCAAGATATGCAAAGTATGAGCCGAGGATAACTGCATTCTTCATGCCGACCTCTTTGCAAAGGGGAAGAATTCTCTTGAGAGGAGCAATATTGTACTTATAGTATGCGTCGTAAACGGGTGCGGGGAACTCAACTCTTTCGTCGATGCCTGCGGCGAAAACGAAGCAGTCATAGCCCTGCATCATTGCCTTGATTTCTTCGTCTGTCTTTTCATAGATGTTGCAGAATTCAAGCTCCATTGCCTCGGGAATGGGAGCACCTTCGGGAAGAGGGGGCAGAGCAACGCTCTTGACCGCGTGACCTCTTTCGAGGAAGATTCTTGCTGCTTCACAGCCGAGAAGACCTGTGCCGCCAATCATAAATACTTTCATTAGTTATTCCTCCTTGAATAAACTTAATAATCCACGCTATTATAATATATCTTATTTTAAAAATAGTCAAGAGTATAGAAAAAAACAGTAAAAATAAATTACAAATTCAGCTATATAAAGAAAAAGCCGAGGCCTTGCACAGCCTCGGATTTTTCTCGTATAAAACGGGGGGGACAAAAGATGGTAGTGGTCAAATTAATTATTTTTCCGCCTGCTTGGAGTATTTGAGAAGGTAAACAATTCTCATAAGCCAAGCTTCGGCAGGGTTGATTGCCTTTGCATTGCCGAAAACCTTGCTTGTCAGCAATGTGAGGCAGCTTTTGCTCATAATCATGTCAACCGCCTGAGCATCGCCCTCGTTGGAGCCGCAGCAAAGAGCGCCCATATCCTTGATAATTACGGCGTTCTTGCCCTTGATTTTCTTTGCGGCGTATTCGGGAGCTTTTGCACATTTGACGGTTGGACCGCAAATCTGAGCAAAGTCGTCAAGCAGAGGCTTCATTGTTTTGCCGAATCTGGAAACGGCAACAACCTCGCTTGAAGCATTGTGAATTATATGGTTGAATGTCGGGCAGGCAATGTAAATATCCTTGTGGGCATTCATAACATTTGCAAGGCTGCCTATAGCCGACGAAGGTCCGTTAAGTTCCATTGAAACCTCGGAGCCGTCTGCCTCGTTTGTGAAAACGATTTCGCCGCTCTCTCGGTTGCATGTACTATTATACAGCATTGATTTATCAATTTCAACAGTTTTTTCAGATTTTGTGAGCTTGTCGGCAATCTCTGTACAGAAGCTGTCAAGATTGTCTGACTTTAAACCGAGCTTGCTTTTTGCGGAATCAAGAATATAGTCCGTGCAAACCTTTTCAAGCGAATTTGCAACCTGGAAAGCCTCTTCGCTGTCCTTGCCGAAGCAAAGCGCGCCGTGGTGAGCCATGATAACAGCCTTTGACGGGCTCATTTTAAGAGCCTTTGTTACGCCCTTTTTGAGCTTCTTTGTGCCGGGCAGACCGTAGCCGCCAAGGTTGATAACGCTGCCGATAAGGCTTGCCGCTTCGCCTGCAACCTTCTCAATTCCGTTTGAAAGCGCGCTGACAGCAGAAGCTACCTTCTGATGGGTATGGATAACAAAATTTGCCTCGGGATGCTCCTTGTAAACCTCGGCATGAATGCCTTTTTCCGACGAGGGCTTAACGTTGCCGCCCCATTCAAGGGTGTTGATTGCAACCTCAACGATATCATCGGGTGTAAGGCCGATATAGGGCTTACCGCTGGGGGTGATAACAAAGGTTTTGTCATCAACACGGCAGCTTACGTTGCCCCATGTTCTGGCAATAAGACCTGTTTCAACAAGTCTTTCGCCCGCTTCTATAACAAGCTTTTTAGCGGTTAAAACGTCCATAATATCATTCCTTTCAAATAATTCATGGATAGTATTAAGTGAATAGTGAAGAATGAAAAGTGAAGAGTTGTGGGGCTGCGCCGCTTTTTTATATCGTTAACTGTTCACTCTTCACTATTAACTTTTCACTTTGTTTAAGAATAAGGCGGGATGCAGGCATCCCGCCTTAAATTCAGTTGTTTATTTTGTTTCAAGACATACTATGTTCTCAAATACTTTGTCAAATCTTGCGATTGCATCGTCAATCATTTCCTCTGTGTAAGCAGCGCTGGTGTAAAGGCGGCTGCCTGCAAGAGTTACAAGACCCTCTGCCATGTAAGCTGCACCCATGTGAGTCATTTCCTTCTTGCGTGCGGAGGTTGCGCTCAGTACGCCGGGGATACCCCAAGGCTTGCTCCAGTTGATGGAGAAGTTAAGAGTGCCTACTGTTTCAAGGTGGCAGATTGAGCCCTGGTTGAATGCAACGAAGGGAAGGTTGCGCTTCTTGATGATTTCCTGAAGACCGGCTGTGAGTCTGTCACCCATAAGAGCTGCCTTGTAGCAAGCATCTGCCTTTTCCATTTCTTCAAGCATTGTGTAACCTGCGATACAGCTGAGGGGGTTAGCCGACATTGTGCCGCCACAGAATGCCTTTTTAATCTTCTTGCCGGTGTCGTCAAGACCTGCGCCGAGATACTTCATGTATTCTCTCTTGCCGCCGAGACCGCCTGCGCCGGGGTAACCGCCCGCCATAACCTTGCCGAATACGGTAAGGTCGGGTGAACAGCCGAAATAGCCCTGTGCGCCGCTCATGCTTACGCGGAAAGCGGTAACAACTTCGTCGAAGATAAGGAGCGCGCCATACTTGCGGCAGAGCTGCTCAACGCCCTTGCAGAAGTTCTTGTCAACGGGTCTTGTGCCGCTTTCGGGGCCGACGGGCTCGAGCATAACAGCCGCTGTGCCGCCCTTGAGTCTGTTAGCCTTGAGCTTTCTTTCAAGGTCATTGAGGTCGCCGGGGAAGAATTCCTCGGTATCTCTGAAGCAGAACAGAGGCACGCCTGTTGCCTGGGTCCACTTTGAGCCGGGAACGCGGATGCCGTAGCCGAGCTGATCTGACCAGCCGTGGTATGCGCCGCCCATTTTAAGAATCTTTTTCTTGCCGGTTGCAAGGCGTGCAACACGGATAGCTGTCATACAAGCTTCTGTGCCTGAGCCGAGCATACGGAACATGTCAACATTGGGGATAAGCTCTGCAATCTTTTTGCCGAGTTTATATTCATATTCGTGGAAAAGACCTGTTGAAGGGCCGCAGGTGTTGAGAAGCTCAATAACCTTTTCACGAACTGCAGGAGGGTTGCTGCCGAGAACTGTGGGGCCGCCCGCCTGAAGGAAGTCATAATATTTGTTGCCGTCGATATCATAAAGATATGCGCCCTCTGCCTTTGTGAAAACAAGGGGGAACGGATAGTTGAAAGCAAGGTTGTGCTGAACGCCGCCGGGGATAATCTGCTTTGCTTCTTCAATCATTACCTTTGACTTTGCGCACTTCTTGTCGAAATATTCTTCTTCATATTTCTTGAGTGCTTCGGGGCTGATTGAATAAATAGGCTTTTTGATAAGCTCGTCAAGCTGCTTCTGAACGGCTTGAGCGTCGGGGTAATTAATGATACCGTGGTTTGACATTTTATATCCTCCTTAGTTTCGCAACCTATCCGTTGCTTCATAATATTACCAGTTTATTATATCATGCAAAATTTAAATAATCAAGTGTTACAACTGTCATACCGGTCATTTTTTGCGAAATGACCGTTTTTAGTGAAAAGTTTCAGACGGGTTTCATCCGTACCCATTATATTTGGGCGTGGGCAACGCCCACCCTTAATTTTTCATTCTTCACTTACTCAAGCCCGAGTTTCTTTGCCATTTCGGCAGTTTTAAGCTCAAGAAGCTTTGAAACGCCCTTTTCCTGCATGGTTACGCCGTAGAGCATGTCCGCTTCGTCCATTGTGCCTCGTCTGTGAGTGATAAGAATGAACTGAGTACTGCCCGTCATGCCTCTTACATACTGCGCATAGCGGCTTACATTGATATCGTCAAGAGCCGCTTCAACCTCGTCAAAAATGCAGAAGGGTGCGGGTGTTACTTTGAGAATCGCAAACAGCAGTGCTATTGCGGCAAGTCCCTTTTCGCCGCCCGAAAGCAGGTCGATATTCTGAACATTCTTTCCGGGGGGCTGAACGCGGATGTTGATGTTGCATTCAAGAACATCCTGCGGGTCGTCAAGCACAAGCTCCGCGCGTCCGCCGTCAAACAAATCCTTGAAGGTTTCTTCAAAGTTGTTGTTGATTCGTCTGAACTGTTCTCTGAAGCGCTCCGCCATTTTGCCCGTAAGTTCTTCAATAAGCTTTATGAGCTCCTCTTTGGATTTTTCGATATCTCCGATTTGAGTGCTCATGTATTCATAGCGCTCGGAAACCTCTTTGTATTCCTCAACCGCGCCTACGTTTACGCTGCCGAGTGCGCGTATTTTATTTTTGATTTCCTGCAACGTACGCTGTGCCTTAGGAATATCGTCAAGCACAATTCCCATTTCACCCGCCTCGCGCAGGGTGAGCTGATATTCGTCATAAAGCTTGTTTTGCGCCGTTTCAAGCTCTCTCTGCATTGAATCGCGGCGTTCTTCAAGCCTTGCAAGCTCACCGCCGAGTTTTTCTCTTTCGGAGGTTTTTTCGCGTTCCTTTGCGCGCAGAGAAGTGCTTTTTGCTTCGCCCTCTGTGCGCTTTTCAATCAATCCGTCAATCTTTTCGCGGGTTTTAACCGAATTTTCTCGCATTGAAACAAGGCTTGCTTCAAGCTCCTCAATATGAGCCTGCGTTTTTTCGTTTTCCTGCTTAATCTGCTCAATTTCCTCGCTAAGCTTGTCTGCTCTCACGCTGAATGCCTGCTTGCGCTCAAGGCAGCCGGAAATTGTTTCCTTGTCCGCCTCGATATCTTTGCAAAGAGCAACAATTTCAAGGTTAAGACCGTTCTGCACCTCTGCGGATTCCTCGCGAAGCTTGTCAAGCGATTCGCGCTGTGCATTAAGCTTTTCAAGCTCTGCATTCAGCTTTTCGCTCTCTGCGGAAACGGCGGCAATCGCCTCGTCCGCTTTTTCCTCGGTTTGGTCGGATTCTTTGATTCTTGCAGCCGCTCTCACCTTTTCTTCTTCAAGCTCGCCGATATGTCCCTTTGCGGCAGAATATCTGTCTTTGATAAGATTGAGTGCGCTTTCGGCGCGGATTATATCCTCCTGCGCCTTTATAAGCTCTGCTTCGCTTGCTTCAAGCTCCGCCTGAACGAGTGCAAGCTCTTCCGAAACGATTTTAAAGCCCGCCTGCTTTTCGTCAAGCTGTTTTTCAAGAGCGGCAACCTTTTCTTTGAGGCTTTCAATCTCGGTTGCTCTGCTCAAAAAGCCCGCTCCCGAGCCCCTTGAGCCGCCCGTCATCGAGCCGCCAGCGTTAAGCACCTGACCGTCAAGGGTTACTATCTTGAAACGGTAGGAATATTTTTTCGCCATGTCTATGCCGTTGTCGATGTTATCAACAACCGCCGTTCTTGCCAAAAGCGAGCCGATTATGCCCGCATATTTGGGGTCAAACTCCAAAAGCTTATCCGCCATGTCAACAAAGCCCTCGCATTTTTCAAGCCCCTTTTCCGTGAAGGGTCTTGACTGCACGGAGGTCAGCGGCAAAAACGTTGCCCTGCCCGCTCTGTTTTCTTTGAGGAAATTAATCGCTCTCTTTGCTGTGTTTTCGTTATCGGTAACTATGTTCTGAATTGCCGCACCGAGAGCCGTTTCAATCGCAACGGCATATTCCGCGGGGGCTGTGATAAGCTGTGAAAGAGTGCCGTGAATGCCCTTGATTGCGCCCCTCTTGGACTCCTTGATAACCTTTTGAACGCTGCCCGCATAGCCGTCAAGGTTCTTTTCAAGGTCGTCAAGCATTTTGATTCTGGCATTCTTCTGATATATGTCAAGATTTATCGCGTCAAGCTCCTTGCGGAAACGCTCAACCTTGTCCGCCCTTGTGCCGATAATCATTCGGTAGCCGTCAAGCGCATTTTCATGCTCCGCAGCTTCGGTATTAAGGCGGTCAAGCTCTTTTTGAGCGCCCGCCATCTCGTTTTCGAGATTTGCGATAACTCCGCCCCTTGTTTCGATAACCTCGTTGATGTTATCAATTCTTGCGGCAAGCTCTCTGCGCGCTGACTGCGCGGTTGATTTTTCAACCCTCAAATCCGCAAGCTTGAGTGCCGCGGCGGTTATTTTTTCGCTTATTTCGCGGGATTTTTCGCTGTTTTCGCTGTTCTGACCGAGAAGCTCGTTAAGCCTGTTAAGCTCTGCGGCAAGCTCCTCTTTCTTTGAAGCAACGGCAGTTTCTTTTTCGGAAATATCCTTTTCAGCCTGCTCAATCTGCGCATCGATTTCCGCCTTTGAGCTTTCGCTGTCGCCCATATCGCCCGCGATACGCTCGATTGTCTGATTATTGTGCTCAATCGTGTTCTTTTCAACAGCAATCTGACCGCCAATAACCGCGGCTTCTTCCTCGCTGTCGGCAATGCTCTGCCTTAAACGTTCAATTTCAAGAGTCATTTCCTGACCCTCTTTGATTGCCTGCTCAATTTGTGAGATAAGCTCAACAAGCTCGCTTTCTGTCTGCTCATACTGCGCCGAAGCAAGCGAGAGCTTGTGCTCCTGCTCCCTCAAGCCGTTTTTGGATTTTTCTATTGTGTGAAGCCACAAGCCAATCTCAAGAGTTTTCTTTTCATCGGCAAGGGCAAGGAATTTCATTGCCTTTTCGCTCTGAATTTTAAGGGGACCTATTCTTGATTCAAGCTCCGAAAGAATATCGCGAAGCCTTACAAGATTTTCTTCCGCCTGGTCAAGCCTGCGGTTTGCATCGGCTCGTCTGTAGCGGAAAGCGGAAATGCCCGCCGCCTCTTCAAGCATATCTCTGCGCTGTGTTGAACGCGCGGAAACAAGGTCCGCAATTCTGCCCTGACCGACCATTGAATAGCCGTCCCTGCCGAGACCCGTATCCATGAAAAGCTCATGGATATCTCTCAGGCGGCAGACCTCGCCGTTGATTTTATATTCACTTTCACCCGATCGGTAGTAGCGGCGGGTGACGGAAACCTCGTTATTGTCGTTATTCAGCCCTCTGTCGGAGTTATCAAGGCGCAGAGTAACCTCGGCATAGCCCAAAGCCTTTCGCTGGCTTGTGCCGCCGAAAATAACATCCTCCATCTTTGCACCGCGCAGAGTTTTGGTTGACTGCTCGCCCAATACCCAGCGCACAGCATCGGAGATATTGCTCTTGCCCGAGCCGTTGGGGCCGACAACCGCGGTTATGCCTTTACCGAATTCAAGAACGGTCTTGTCCGGAAAGGATTTGAAGCCATGCATTTCAAGCGATTTAAGTATCATTCGCATCACCTTTATGTATTTCGACCTCGTATTTTGAAAGACCCTCTCTGCCCGTTACCGTGCAGTCAAAGCCTCTTTCGCGAAGCCTTAACAGATTTTGTTTCTTCTGCCCTGTCATTTTTGAAATTTCGCGCGGACTGACCGCTAATTCATAGCGACCCTGCCCAAGCTTTTCAAGCTCTCCGAGCGCGTGATTATAATAAATCCTGCCCTCGCAAAGCTCCCGAAGCGCGGGGTGATACGCGCCGCCCGCAAAGCCCGAATCCACTCCGCCGCCGGAGTGCAGACCGACCCTTATTACCTTTATCCCCGCGTTTTCAAACATCGGGATAAGGCGGGCGCACAAATCAACCGTTTCGGGTATCCCTTTGGGGACAAACTCCCCTTTTTCCATAAGCTCGCAAAGCCTTGTGCCCTTTATTACAACCGTTGGATAAATCCTGACTGTTTCGGGCGCAAGAGCAATTATTTTTTCGGCGGTTTCGATGCTGTCGGTATCCTCGGAGCCGTAAAGCCCCGTCATCATCTGCAGACCCGTTTCAAAGCCGTATTCTTTGAGCGTTTTTACGGAATCCTCAACCTGCTTTGCGGTGTGACCGCGCTCATTGAGCATGAGAACCCTGTCATCAAGGCTCTGCGCTCCGAGCTCGACAGCCGTTACTCCGTATTTTTTGAGAATTTCGCAGATTTCGCGGCTTATGCCGTCGGGGCGGGTGGAAATTCTTATCCCCTTGAATATTCCTTTGCGGATATATTCATTCGCCGCTTCAAGCAAAGAAATCATATAGCCGCGCTCAACCATCGTAAAGCTGCCGCCGAAAAACGCAATTTCTCCGCCGGATGCCTGCTGCTCTGAAAGCGATTTTATCGCAGTCTGCGCCGCTTCGTGAACATCCGCCGCCGTTATATCCTTTTGACTGCCCGAAATGCTTCTCTGATTGCAGAAGGAGCACATATGCGGGCAGCCCTTGTGCACAACAAAAAGTGCTATGTTTACATGCTTCATTTTATTCCCATAAGAGCAAGGGCTTCTTTAGCTGCCTGCTGCTCGGCAAGCTTTTTGCTTTTGCCCACGCCCCTGCCGATAACATTGCTGTTAAGGTGCACCTCAACAGTAAAGGTTTTGTCGTGGTCGGGGCCCGTTTCGCTCACATGCACATATTCAACATGCTCCTCGCGGTTGCGCTGAACAACCTCCTGCAAAGCTGTTTTGTAATCCTTTGTCTTGTCAAGTGCATCGTGTCGGGGAATAAAGCGGAGCACTATTTTGCTTGCTTCCTCCAAACCGCCGTCAAGAAAAACAGCCGCCAGAATAGCTTCAAACGCATCGGCAAGAATGGAGGGCTTTTCCATGCCGCCCATTCTCAATTCGCCCTTGCCCAAACGCAGCGCGGGACCGACTTCAAGCTCTTTTGAAAAGGTGCAGAGCGCGTTTTCACACACCCTTGCAGCCCTGTGTTTTGTCAGCTCACCTTCAGGGCAGTCCAAATTCTCATAAAAATACTTTGCCGAAACAAAGCCGAGAATCGAATCGCCCAAAAACTCCAAACGCTCGTTGCAGACCGTGCCGCCGCCCTTTTCATTGGCATATGACGAATGGGTCAGAGCGGTTTCGAGAAGCGATATGTCTTTGAAGCTGTAGCCGAGATTTTTTTGAAGCTGCTCCAAATATCCGTTCATCTTTTTCTTCCTTTCGGAAATTTTTATCTTATCTTAAACTCTTTTAATCCGCGCTCGGCAAGAGCTTCATAGCGAAGCTTTTTATCGCGTATTTTTTCGCCGAGAGGAGGCAAAAGCCCGAAGGATGCACCCATCGGCTGAAAATTCTTTACGCTGCCGTCGCTGATATAGCGGGCAAGAGCTCCCGTCATGGTAAGCTCCGAGGGAAGAAAAGCTTCCCTGCCCAAAATTCTGTTTGCCGCATTTATGCCGGCAAGGATACCCGAAGCGGCGGACTCCATATAGCCCTCAACGCCGGTTATCTGACCCGCAAAATACAAGCCTTCTTTTCCCTTAAAGCCGAAATCGCTGCCCAAAAGGCGCGGCGAATCGATAAAGGTGTTGCGGTGCATAACGCCGTAGCGCACAAACTCCGCATTCCTTAACGCAGGTATCATTGAAAACACCCTTTTCTGCTCGGGGAATTTCAAATTTGTCTGGAAGCCCACAAGGTTATACATCGTGCCTGCCGTGTTTTCCTTGCGAAGCTGAAGATTTGCCCACGGTCTGTGACCCGTGCGCGGGTCAAGCAAGCCTGCAGGCTTCATGGGACCGAAGCGTATCGTGTCGTGCCCTCTTGATGCCATAACCTCAATGGGCATGCAGCCCTCATAAACGCCCTTGCGCTTGTCAAATTCATGGGTCGGGGCACATTCGGCATTTATAAGCTCGTTATAAAACGCCTCATATTCCTCTTTGTTCATCGGGCAGTTGATATAGTCATCGGGGTCGCCCCTGTCATATCTCGACTGCATAAACGCCCTTTCAAGGTCGATGCTTTCCGCCGTAACAATCGGAGCCGCCGCATCGAAAAAGCTGAGGCTGCCGCCGCAAAGCTCCTTGATTTTTTCGGAAAGAGCCTCGGAAGCGAGCGGACCCGCGGCGATTATCGCAACACCGTCAGGGATTTCGGTCACTTCTTCTCTTATAAGCTCAATCTCGGGTCTGGAACGTATTTTTTCGGTGATTAAGGCGGAGAATTTATCTCTGTCCACCGCAAGCGCACCGCCCGCGGGCACAGCCGTTGCCTTTGCGCATTCAATGCAGAGAGAGCCCATAAGCTCCATTTCCGCTTTGAGCATGCCTGCCGCACAGCCAAGGCGCATCGCCTTGAACGAGTTTGAACAAACAAGCTCCGCAAGCCCCTCGCTCGAATGAGCGGGCGAATACCTGACGGGCTTCATTTCGTAAAGCTCAACGCCGATTCCTCTGTTTGCAAGCTGCCATGCCGCCTCAACGCCCGCAAAGCCTCCACCGATTATTTTAACCTTTTCCATTATTTCTTTTTCTTTCCGGGAGCGGATTTTTCAAAGCCGCAGCCCTCTGCCATGCACACAAGCTTGCCCGTCTTTTTCTTGAAAAGCGCCTTGCCGCATTCGGGGCAGTTTTCGCCCGCGGGGGCATCCCAGCTCATGAAGTTGCACTTGGGCCAGTTGCCGCAGCCGTAGAATACATGGCCTTTCTTGGATTTTCTTTCGATTATTTCGCCGCCGCAAACGGGGCATCTTGCGCCCGTGTTAACGATAAGCGGCTTTGCGTTTTTGCACTCCGGGTAGCCCGGGCAGGCAAGGAATCTGCCGTATCTGCCGGTCTTAATAACCATCATTCTGCCGCACTTGTCGCAGGGTATATCCGTTGTGTCCTCTTCAAGCTGAATTTTAACGTTTTTCATTTCAGCCTTTGCTTTATCAAGCGATTTTTCCAAATCGCCGTAAAACTCATCAAGCATCTTAACATAGTCAACCTCGCCGCAGCCAACCTTGTCAAGGTTGGTTTCCATCTGCGCGGTGAACTTGGTGTTAACTATTTTGGGGAACTTATCCTTAAGCAAGCCCGTGATTGCAACGCCGAGCTCTGTGGGAACAAGCTGCTTTGACTTGCGCTGAACATAGCCGCGCTTGATGATTGTTGAAAGTATTGTTGCATAGGTGCTCGGTCTGCCCACGCCGTTTTCTTCAAGCTCCTTAATGAGCGAAGCTTCGGTATAGCGTGCGGGGGGCTGGGTGAAATGCTGATTGGGGAGCATTTCGCGCAATTTGAGCTTTTCGTCGCTCTTAAGCTCGGGAAGAACACCCTTTTCGACATCCTCCTCGGGGAGCTCGTAAAGCTTTGTGAAGCCGTCAAATTTAATTGAATAGCCCGCAGCGGTGAAAATGCAGTATTCCTTTGCATTTTCTTCCTTTGAAGCAAGGATTTCCGCCTTAACCGTGTTCTGAACACAGCTTGCCATAAGGCTTGCCATGAAACGCTTCCAAATGAGATTGTAGAGCTTGTATTGGTCTGCCGAAAGGCTGCTCTTGACCTCATCGGGGGTCAGCGACGGAATTGAGGGTCTTATCGCTTCGTGACCGTCCTGTGCGTTGGCTCTCGATTTATAATATACGGGCTTTTCGGGCAGATATTCTGCGCCGTAAGCCTGAGTGATATAAGCATTCGCCGCCGCTCTTGCTTCCTCTGAAATACGGAGCGAGTCCGTTCTCATATAAGTAATAAGACCAACCATGCCGGTGCCCTTGATGTTAACGCCTTCATAAAGCTCCTGTGCGGCTCTCATTGTTCTTTCGGCCTGGAAGCCGAGCTTTCTTGAAGCCTCCTGCTGGAGGGTTGAGGTTATGAACGGAGGAGCGGGGTTTTTCTTTCTTGTGCCTTTTTTAACGGATTTAACGGAGTATTCCGCGCCGTCAAGGCGGTCAAGATATTTCTTCGCCTGCGCCTCGTCAGCAATTTTTATCTTGCCGTTTTCGTCAGAGTAGAGGGTTGCGGTGAATGTTTTTCTCTGTGACGTTGCGAGCTTTGCATCAATAATCCAGTATTCCTCGGGGTTGAACGCATTGATTTCATCCTCGCGGTCAACGATTATCTTGAGCGCAACGCTCTGAACTCTGCCCGCGGAAAGACCTCTGCGGATTTTCTGCGAAACAAAGGGGCTGAGTCTGTAGCCCACAAGGCGGTCAAGAATTCTTCTTGCCTGCTGGGCATTAACAAGGTCTGTGTTAACCTTTTGGGGGTGCGCCATGCCGTTGGCGATACCCGTTTTTGTTATCTCGTTGAAAGTGACTCTGTTTGCCGTGTTCAGGTCAAGACCGAGCACGGTTGCAAGGTGCCACGAGATTGCTTCTCCCTCGCGGTCAGGGTCGGCTGCGAGATAAACGGCTTCGCTGCTGTCAACCTTGTCCTTAAGCTCTTTTACAAGCTTTTCCTTGCCTTTGATAAGCGCATATTTCGGCGCAAAATTGTTTTTAACATCAACGCTGAGCTTTGCCGCGGGCAAATCTCTGATATGTCCTTTGGATGCAACAACATCATAGTCCTTGCCGAGATACTTCTTGATTGTATTCGCCTTTGCGGGGGACTCAACTATAATAAGCTTTGACATTGGTTTTACTCCTGTTTATATCTAAATTTTTCGGGCGATTCGTGAATCGCCCCTACAAAAATTAATCGGCTAAAATATAATTTTTTCCGCTTTCCTGCCTTATTAACCCGAGAATTTCGAGCTGCATGAGCGCAGAAATAACTTTTGGCGGGGTCATGCCCGTTTTTGCCGCGATTTCGTCGGGATGAAGCGGCTCATCACCGAAAAGATTATAAACCGCCTGCGTATCGGGGTCAAGACCCGATGCACTTTCTTTTTTAACGGGCTTCGGCTTTTCGCGCATCGTCTGAACTTTTTGAGCACCGATTGCATTCAAATTCAGTCTGTCGGGATACATAACCGAATAAGCTTCCAGAATATCCCTTGCGCCCGTGACTGCTTTTGCACCGTCCCTGATAAGATTATTTGCTCCGCTGTACGCGGTTGTAAGAACACTGCCGGGTATCGAAAAAACATCTCTCCCCTGCTCAACGGCGCGTTTCGCGGTTATCAGCGAGCCGCTTTTTTCGCCCGCCTCAACAACAAGAACGCCGTGGCTCATGCCCGAAATTATTCGGTTGCGTATCGGAAAAGTTGTTTTTGATGCGCCTGCAAGCGGAGGATATTCCGTTACAAGTGCGCCGTTTTTGCTGATTTGCCGGCGCATGGCTTCGTTTTCTCTGAGATAATCACAGCCGAGACCGCAGCCGAGCACGCAAACGGTTTTTCCGCCCGCGTTCATTGCGCTCTCGTGCGCCGCGCTGTCAATTCCGAGCGCACCGCCGCTGACAACCACCGCGCCTGCCGCCGCAAGGTCAAAGCAGATTCGGCGGGCAACCTCGATGCTCTCGTTGCAGGGCTTGCGGGTGCCTACAACGCCTATCATCACCCTGCCGCGTACGCAGGAAACATCGCCGTCAACATAAAGCACAAGCGGCATGTCGGGGATTTTGCGAAGCCCCGCGGGGTATTCCCTGTCTGCGGGGGTAATAACGCTCCAGCCGTTGCGGTTGCAAACAGCAACAGCATTTTCGGCATCGGAAAGCTTTGTTTCCGCCAGCCTTTCGAGCTGTCTGCGGGTGAAAACTCCCGAAACGATGCGCTTGGTTTCGTCGGCTTCATATATTTCGCGCGGGTTTGGAAATGCGGAAATTATTTCGTCAACCCTTGCGCCCGCACCGAGCGCGGAAGAAAGCCATATCCAGTATTTTTTATTATCGTTCATCTTTTCAGCTCCCATGCAAGAATCGCCGCTGCTGCCGAAGCGTTGAACGATTCCGCCCTGCCGCTCATGGGGATAACAACCTGCGTTTTGCATTCGGTTATAACCGAATCCGTCAGCCCCGAGCCCTCGTTGCCGACGCAGCAGATAACCCCGCCCTGCATGGATACCTTGCGGATATCGGTTGCCGTGTTGCGCGGCACGGAAGCGAGAGTCTGCATGCCCAAGCCGTTTGCCGTTTTGATAAGCTCGGGAAGGCTGTCAACGGATATAACCGGCATTCTTAATGACGAACCCATTGCTGCTCTTAAAGCCTTGGGATTATAAACATCACAGCCGCCGCTGACTATAAGACCGTCAAGCCCGAGCGCCTCCGCGCTTCTGCAAACCGCGCCGAGGTTTGACGGGTCCTGAAGGTTTTCGAGCGCAATGTATTTGCCGTTCGGATTAAGCTCGGCGGAAAGTCCGCCGCTTTTCATGCCGCAAATGCAGAAAACTCCCTGCGGGTTTTCCGTGCCCGAAAGCTTTTGGGAAACCTCCGCGCTTATTTCATAGCATATGCCGCTTTTCGCGATTATGCTCTCAACATATTCGGAATATTTCCAGATTGCCTTTGCGGTAAAAAACGCCTGCCTGATTTCGATGCCGGTCTGAACCGCATCGAAGCAGAGCCGTGCGCCCTCGAGAAAAAATTCCCCTGCCTCTTTTCGGAGCGAAGCACTTTCTCCAAGACGAACTGCGTATTTTATTTTGTCGTTTGTGCGTGCGGTTATCTTTTCCATCGTCAAAATCTTTCTTTTTTTGCTATTTATTGTTTATTTATTTGATACCTTTATATGTATATTCAAGTGAAAAACGAAGAGTGAACAGTGAAGAGTTTAGGGCGGGCGTTGCCCGCACCCAATTATATATTCGGTCATAGGCGGAGCCTATCCGAAACTTTTCACTTTTAATTTTTCACTATTCACTTAAAGCAAATAATCCCGTGTAAAAAACACAGGCAAAACAAACAATCAGAGATGTAACATAATAATGCCACATCTCTGATGCCGAAAACATAATTAGTTGAGAGCTGCCTTTGCCTTTTCGGTAAGAGCAGTGAATGCTGCGGGGTCAGCAACAGCGATTTCAGCAAGCATCTTGCGGTTGAGGCTGATGTCAGCCTTCTTAAGACCGTTGATGAATGTTGAATAGTTCATGCCGTTTGCCTGGCAAGCAGCGGAAATACGGGTAATCCAAAGGCGACGGAAGTCACGCTTCTTCTGCTTTCTGCCGATATATGCATAGTTGCCGCTCTTCATAACAGCCTGCTTTGCAGTCTTGAAGAGGGTGCTCTTTGAGCCGTAGTAGCCCTTAGCCATCTTGAGTACTTTATTTCTTCTCTTGCGAGTCATTATAGCGCCTTTAATACGAGCCATTTTTAATATCCTCCGTTAATATGTGTTAGTTAGTTTGCTGCGTTCCGAATTATTTGTAAGGAACAAGACGCTTAATCTGCTTGCAGTTTGTAACGTCAGCAACAGTGGTCTTGCGAAGATTTCTCTTGCGCTTTGTGTTCTTCTTGTTGAGAATGTGTGACTTGTAAGCATGGGCGCGCATGGGCTTACCGCCCTTTGAAATCTTGAAGCGCTTCTTTGCGCCGCTGTGAGTCTTAATCTTAGGCATGGTTATTTCCTCCTTAATAATTTACAACTTACTTTGAGCTCTTCGGAGCCAAAAACATCAGCATCTGTCTGCCCTCAAGCTTTGCGGGCTTTTCAACCGAGGCGCAGTCTGCACAGGCTTCCGCGCAGCGAGTCATGATGACCTGACCAAGCTCGGGATGAGCCATCTCACGGCCTCTGAATCGAATGGAAACCTTAACCTTGTTGCCGGACGCAATGAACTTGCGGGCATGGTTAATTTTTGTGTCGAAATCGTGCGTGTCGATGTTGAGAGAAAGTCTGATTTCTTTAATCTCGATGGTCTTCTGATTTTTCTTTGCTTCTTTCTCTTTCTTTGCCTTTTCAAATCGGAACTTGCCGTAGTCCATAATTTTGCATACGGGCGGCTTTGCCATGGGAGCAATCTTAACAAGGTCAAGATTACGGCTTTCGGCGATTTTGAGAGCCTCTGACGCGGACATGATGCCAAGCTGCTCGCCGTCGTCGGAAACAACTCTTATTTCCTTATCGCGGATTTCCTCATTGATTTGCTGCTCTTGCTTGCTGATGTTAAAGCACCTCCTGAAAATACCTTTGGACAAATGAAAAGCGAGGGCAGGAAAACCCCGACCTCGCATAAATCAACGCTTTTAGCGGGCATAATGCCCGAAAAATAACAAGCTATTGACCGACGCGGGACTTCCCCCGGAAGGTGAGAGCGGAACCTGCTCTGCTTTATTGTGCAAGTCATTTTAATACATATCCCCCGAATTGTCAAGGGGTTTTTGCAAAATTATTTGATTTTGCCCAAAATCATTGCTCCTGCAGAAATTGCAAGACCTGCGCCGAGGAACAATGCGGCTGTTATGCCGTTGAGCAACGCACCCATTGATGTGCAGTAAAGAACCATGCTCAAAACAAAGCCGAGCGCGCTCAGAACTATCTGGATAACCGAGCCGAGCTTCATGCTTGAGCAAACGCCGCATGAGGCGGCAACAGCCTTGAGCATGGAATAAGCCGTGCCGTCATGAACAATTCTTGAAGGCAGCTTGTCGCAAACGGCATCGCGTCTTCTTTTAAACAGCCTGCCTGCAACGGAAGAAAGAATTTTGAAATTCTCCTGCGGCAAGCCGAAGCTTTTTGAAATAAGCTCCTCGGTAACATTAACGTCATTCGTACGCACAAGCACCTGAATGCCGTTGCTTTCAAGGGTTTTGAAATAATTGGTAAGGTTTTTATCCACCGCATAGCTGACAACAAACAGAGCGGCTATCTTGCCCGCAACGGCAAGATACATAACCTTTCTGCCGCTGTGGGAATATCTTTCTTCAAGTGCCTTTTCGGGCACATCGATATTATGGTGAACAAGCAGGTTCCTGTTGCCCAGAAGCACCTTCTGACCGTGAATCCTTGCCGCAATACCGAGCTTATCCTCATAAACAAGCTCTTTTACGGGCGGAAGCAGATCCTGCCTGCCGTCAACAACCTGCTCAAAGCTTTCGCGAAGCGGTCCGCCCGATTTGATAACAAGAGCCGCCGCATAAAGAAGAACATCGTCAATTCGGATATTCTTGAAATCCTTCATGCCGTGCATTGTGCAGTGAGAGCGGTCAAAAATATCGGCGGAATCCATAACAACCGCGTTGGCGCATGCCGTTTTTTCAGCCGCATCGAGGCTTGCAATCATTGTGCCCTCGGGGTTGAGGGTGTGATTAGTAATTCTTGCGATAAACGCGGGAATGAACGCGGAAAATACGGGGGCGCACATGCAGAATGTGCCCGCGAATGCGGAAAACGCGGTCATAACACTCTTTGACAGTATGCCCGCAGTTATTGCGGCAACAGCCGCCGCACCGAACGCTGCGGGAACAAGAATATTCATCAGCTTCTTTTCGCCCGCATCCGACTGCGAATTTTTAACAAAATCGGCAGGGAAAGCAAGCTTCGAGGAATAAAGTAATTCGGCATTGCCCATCATCAGACCTCTGCCAAGCTCGAATATCTCGGATTCGTTTTCAACGGGATGAACGGCATACATGTTATGCTCATATTTATATGCGCAAACCTCAAAGTTGCCGAGGGTGCGCTGCGCATCAAGCTTGTCAGCCGCTTTTCCGATAAGGACTGCGGTTATTGCCGCGGCGGAAAATACCGCCGTTTCCGTGCCCGCGCCGCCGATAACAGCCGCAAGGGTGCTCTGAAGCAGAGCAACAACTATTGAAAGGCTGATTGCCGTGTCGCTTGTAATTTTTCTTTTAAAAATTGTTGTAAGACCGTCAACGAATTTAACATTGTCAATCGCTGCTGCCGCGATAAGCAAAACGGCATTGATAACGCTCATCGAAACGGAGCCTGCAATAAACATTTGCGTTTCAATCGCAAGCTTTTCGGCAAGCATGGGAAGAATGTTGAAAAGTATAACCAAAAATTCAACAATTCCGACCGCTATCAGTCCCTTTGTTGCCTTGGAGCTGTTTTCGCTCAGGCGGGTATGGATAGCGGAGCGTTCTGCGGGCGAGGAATATTCGTGAGCAACGGGTCTGCTCTCCTCCTGCTCAAGCTCCAGCTTTCTTTCCTTTTTCTTTTTCGCCTTTTCTTCCTTGGCTCTGTCCTCCGGCGGAGCTTCAAAATCGCCCTTGAACTCCTCGTCAAGGTCTATCGCATCGATGAGCTTGAAGTTCTTTGCTTTCTGCTTGCGCTTTTCCCAAAGATTTTCTTCAACATCGGTTTCCTTTGACTTGTCGGGCATGCTTTCCTTGGACTCATACTCAAAGCCCGTGAGGACAATCTGACCCTCAACGTCATCGGCACCGAAACGTTCTTTTTTCTCGGAAGAGCCGACCTTGTCCATTATCCTTGTCTTTTCGTCGGCAATTTCCTTTGCATCCTCTGCGGCAAGCACTCTGGGCATGGCTTCAAGCCCGTTTTCGGCAGGCTCGCTCGCCTTTTCAACAACAATGCCGGGCTTGTCGACGGGTCCGTCCTCGGGCAGAGTTTCAATCTCAAGAGTATTTTCAAGCTTCAGCTTTGTGAAAAATCTTGTTCTGTAGTCCGATTCCTTTATATGTTCTTCTTTGTTTTCTTCTTCGGGCTTTTTGGCAAAGAAATCCTCGGGAGAAGCTTCACCCTCATAAAACGATTTTATTTCCGGCTCAGGCTTGATTTCTTCTGCCTTTTCTTCTTCAATCTTTTCGGGTTCCTGCCACGCAAAGCGGAAAGTTGTCGGCTCGGGGATATCCTCGGGCACTATAACCGTTTCAAGCTCAAAGGAAGCCTCGTCAAACTCGTCCTCCTGCGCACCGTCAAAGAAAGTTTCCTGCCCGTCAACCTCGCCGTTGCCGGATGACGAAGAAATATCCTGCATTTCCTCTTTTTCGGGCTCACTTTCCGTCAAGGGCTGAAGCGTAAACATCGCCGTGTCAAATTCACGGCTGAGTATTCTTTCAAAATCCTCTGCGGGTGTCAGTTCCTTTCTTGCCTTGGGAACATATTCCTCGCCGTTTGATTGGGCAATGAGTCTGTCGATATCGTCCATCGACCATTCCTTTGCGGGCTCATCGGCCAAGGAGGAATCCTGCTTTGATTTTTTAACCTCCGCAAGTATCGCGTCAAGCTCGCTGTCACCCGACATTGTTTTCCTGTAATCGCTCAAAGCATTCACCTACCTGTGTTTTGCAATTTCATACATTAAAATTCCCGCCGCCACGGAGGCATTGAGAGAATTGATTTTTCCTTTCATGGGAAGAGAAACAATAAAGTCGCATTTGTCCTTGACAAGCCTGCCGATTCCTTTGCCCTCGGATCCGACAACCAGCGCAACCGCGCCCGAATAATCCTGCCTATCCCAGCTTGTGCCGCCCATATCCGCGCCGTAGACCCAGAAGCCTTTTTCTTTAAGCTCATCAATCGCGCTCGGAAGATTGGATACCCTTGCAACGGGAACATATTCAACCGCGCCCGCCGAAACCTTGCCGACGGCGTAGGTCAGGGCAACACCGCGCCTTTTGGGGATTATTATTCCGTGCGCACCGCAGGCATCCGCCGTTCTGATTATCGCGCCGAGATTGTGCGGGTCCTCAATTTCGTCACAGATTATAACGAAAGGCTGCTCGCCTTTGTCCTCGGCATTTTTCAGAATATCCTCAATCGAAGCATATTCATGGACTGCCGCCCACGCCGCAACACCCTGATGGTTTTCGCCCTCGCATATCTTGTCGAGCTTTCTTTTATCCGTTTCTTTAATAACAATGCCTTTATCACGGCACTGACCGATGATTTTGCCGACGGAGCCGCCGCGATCACCCTTTGCAACCAAAAGGCAGTCGATGGCTCTGCCGCTTTTCAAAGCTTCCGCAACGGCATTGCGCCCGATTATAAGCCCCTGGCGCTCGTTTTGATTTTCCATAAAGCGTACTCCTCCTATTTTCAGCTATATTCAGTTTATTATAACACAAAATAACAGACTTGAACAGCATAAATATAAATTTTACAAAAAAATATTCCGAAAAATTAAAAAACCGCTCTAATTATTGACAGTTTTCTTCTTCGGCGGGCTGTAGAATGAAACCGACCAACCGAAAAAGAAAGGAATTTTTAAAAAATGGAAAATATAAATGCACTCAATGAGCGGGATTTTGCGGATAGGCTTTGGGAGCGCGGCACAAAAATCCTGACCTGCACTCTGTATTTTGTGGGCGGCTTTGTTTTGTCGGGAGCGGGTCTGCTTTCGCTTAAAGTACCGCTTAATATTGCACTTGCGGCGGCATGCACGGGCTTTGAGCTTGTTTTTGCCGTTGCGGGCGGAGTTCTCGGCGCGGTTTTGCGCCTTGACGGCGGCGACATGTTAAACTCAATAATCCCCCTTGCGGGCACGGCGGCGGTTATTTTTGCGCTCGAAAAGCTGGATATCCGCAAAAAGCGCAGAATGATTCTTTCGGTCAGCGTTTTTCTTTTCTGCTTCGCCTGCGGCACGGCGGTAATGTTTTATGATTATCCGTCGCTGAACAGACTTGTTCTTGTGCTTTGCTCAAGCCTTTTGTGCGGTGCATCGGTCACGTTTTATTCGGGCACGGTTGACTGCATAAAGAAAAAGCGAAGCCCGTATATGCTTGATAACCACAGCCTTGTCTGCATTGTTGCAAGCCTTTGCACTCTGCTTTTGGGCGCATCGGAGGTGAGCATTCTCGGCTTTCGCCCCGCAAGGTTTTTCGGCTCGTTTGTTATTCTGACCGCATCATATATTTTCAGCCGCTCCGGCGGCAGCATTGCGGGCATTTCGATAGGCGGATGCATCGCCGTTTCGGGCACAAGCGTTGCGCTGAGCATCTGCTACGGAATAAGCGGACTGCTTGCGGGCATCTTTTCAAAATTCGGTCAGCTTGTCTGCGCCCTTGCCTTTTCCGTTGCAACGGGCATTGCGGCACTCATTGACGGCACGGGCGAGGGCACTGCCGTTTTTGCGGAAGCCGCCGCGGCTTCAATTATTTTTGCGGCAATTCCGAGCAGAAAGCTCACAAAGGTCAGAAGCAATATTTTGAATCCGAAAATGAGAAGAATCGATTCGGGCTTCGGCTCGGCGGGTGAAAAACTGCTCGAAGCCTCGCGCGCGATAGGCTCGGTTTCGGACTGCGTGACCAAAGTGTCAAAAGGGATTGAATCGCTTTCCCCCGCAAGCGATGTTCTTGTGTGTATGCGGGTCAGGGAGCGCGTATGCGCCCAATGCCCGCTCAAAGATACATTTTGCCCCGAGGAGGGTGAATTCTCCGAAGTGCTGCAAAAGCTGGCACAGGGAGAAACCATAAGCGCAAACGATTTTTCGGTTAATTTCAATGCCAAATGTCCGAGCGTTCCGAGGGTTGCGGACAGCTTTAACCGCGTTTACGCAAGCAGGAACGCACTCAACGCCCTGCAGGCAAATTCAGCAAGGAGCAGAGAGCTTGCATGCGGGCAGTTTGACTGGATATCCGACCTTTTAAAGGAGCTGTCAACCAAAATCGGGCAGGAGGCACAAACGCTGTTTAACAAAGAAAAAAGCGCGGCAAGGGTACTTTCCGAAAACGGATTTGAGGTTATTTCCGCAAGCTGTGTCTGCCCGCCGTCGGGCGCACTGCGCCTTTGCTGCGAGGTTGAAGAAATACCGCCGTCAACAAGCCTTTCGCGCCTGACTGCGGAGCTTTCCGCCGAGCTTGAAGCCAGCCTTCATCCCCCAAGAATCCGAGAAACGGAAAACGGAAAAGAGCTTGTTTTTCACAGAAAGGAAATGTTCAAAATCCGCCTCGGCTCTGCATCGGCAAGCTGCGGCAATCAAAAGCTTTGCGGTGACTATTTTGAATGCTTTCAGACCCAGTCCAAGGCGTATATCATATTAAGCGACGGTATGGGCACGGGCGGCAGGGCGGCGATTGATTCGGCGATGACGGTGGAGCTTTTCTCGCGTCTTATAAGAGCAGGAATCGGGCTTGACACTGCGCTTAGCATAACGAACTCCGCCCTTTCAATCAAATCGGAGGACGAATCGCTTTCGACCCTCGATGTTGCGGAAATCGACCTTTTCAGCGGCAATGCCGTTATACTCAAAGCGGGCGCGGCGCCGTCATTTTATACGGCGTCGGGCAGAGTTAAATGCGCGGAATTTCCGTCAACTCCGCTCGGAATATTGAGCAAGGTCAAGTTCAGCCGCTACTCATTAAAGCTGCGCGGCGGCGACACACTTGTTATGGTCAGCGACGGCATTCTCGGCTGCGGGAACGGGTGGTTGAAGGATGAGATAAAGTCATTTTCGGGTGGACCCGATGCAAGCGGATTTTCGCAGAATGTTTTGGAAACGGCGCAAAGAAAATGCGGCGAAAAATTTGATGACATGACGGTTATAGCCGTTGTTGCGGAAGAAATATAACCCCATTGTGCTGTCCCGCGGAGAAGAATTTATTTTTCTCTGCGGGACAACCTTTTTTGCAAAAATTAACAAACAGTCTTTACAAACACATTTTATATGATATATAATATACATACTTATTACATATAGAAAGAGGAAGTAAAATGAAAGGAGCACCGCCAGAGGCACAGAAAAAGAATTCGATGAAAAAAAGCTTTTCGCTCGTGAAACGCTTTTTTCCTTATCTCAAAAAGCATCTCGGCACGGAAGCTCTTGTGCTTTGCTGCGTTGCCGTTTCTGCCGCATGTGACATTACCCTGCCGCTTATTGTTCGCGAAATCACCAACGCGGGGGTAGAGGATATCGCATCGCTGACGCTGAAAAAAATTCTTTTTGTCTGCCTTTTTTATATCGGCTTTAAGGCAATCGCCTGCCTTGCGAGCTATTGCCAATCCTACTACGGCCACATAATGGGCATCAAAATTGAAAACAAGATGCGCGAGGATATGTTTGACCATCTGCAGGTGCTTTCATTCTCGTTTTTCGATAACACCAAGGTCGGCCAGCTTATGAGCCGCATGACTTCAGACCTTTTCGATGTTGCCGAATGGGCGCACCACTTCCCCGAAATGGTGTTTATGACGGTTATTAAGTTCATAGCAAGCTTTTCTATTTTTGCTTCGATGGACTGGCGGCTTGCCGTTTGCGTTTTCTGCATGATGCCGTTCATGATAATTCTGACAAAGAAAACCCGCACAAAAATGCGTGACACCTTCCGTCAGAGCCGCCATCAGGTTGGCGAAATCAACGCCCGCATTGAGGACAGCCTGCTCGGCGTCAGAGTTGTCCGCTCCTTCACAAATGAAAAAACAGAAAAAGAAAAGTTCGCCAAGGGCAACAAAGAATATGTAAAAATCAAAAACAAGAGCTACAGATACATGTCCAAATTCCATGCAACCGTAACTCTGCTTGACGGCGTTATGTATATCGCCGTTGTCGGCGTCGGTGCATATTTCATGCACATAGGCGTAACAAGCCCGGGCGATTTTGCGGCAAGCCTTTTGCTTGTTTCAACCCTTCTCGGCTCAATCCGCTCCATTGTTGATTTCAGCGAACAGTTCAGCCGAGGCATAACGGGCATTGAGCGCTTTGCGGATATCATGGACGAGGAGCCCGATATCACCGACAGCCCCGATGCCGTTGAAATTACAGATGTCAAAGGCGATATCCGTTTTAACGATGTTTCGTTCAGCTATGTCAAGGGTGAAAAGGTTATTCTCAACCACCTCACGCTGCATATCCCGAGCGGCTCCAACGTTGCGCTTGTGGGCCCCAGTGGCGGCGGAAAAACAACGCTCTGCAACCTTATCCCCCGTTTTTATGAGGCGGAAAGCGGCGAAATTCTGCTTGACGGCAAAAACATCAAGGATATAACCCTGCATTCTCTGCGCTCCAATATCGGCGTTGTTGCGCAGGACGTTTACCTTTTCTCGGGCACAATCCGCGATAATCTTATTTACGGCAAGCCCGAAGCAACCGAAGAAGAAATTATTGAAGCCACAAAGAAAGCGGGCGCATACGACTTTATCAGCGCGCTTCCCGACGGCTTTGACACATACATAGGCGAAAGAGGCGTTAAACTCTCGGGCGGTCAGAAGCAAAGAATCTCCATTGCGCGGGTTTTCCTCAAAAATCCCCCCGTGCTTCTGCTTGACGAAGCAACCTCCGCTCTCGATAATGAAAGTGAGAAGCTTGTTCAGGAATCTCTTGAACGCCTTGCCGAGGGCAGAACAACCCTCACCATCGCTCATCGCCTGACCACCATTCGCAACGCAGACGAAATCGTTGTTCTCACCGAGGACGGCATTGCGGAGCACGGCTCCCACGCAGAGCTTATGGAAAAAGGCGGAATTTACAGTAACATGTATAAAATGTACGCGGTTATGTAGAACATGTTTAAGTGAAGAGTGAAGAATGAAAAGTGAAGAGTTATGGGTGGGCGTTGCCCACACCCATAATATAATCGGTCATAGGCGGAGCCTATCCGAAACTTTTCACTATTCACTTTTAACTTTTCACTTCATTATAATGCAAACTAAAATCAAAGCAGAAAGTAGGTAAAAACTATGCTTAAAAATATCTCCCCCATCATCTCACCCGAGCTTTTGAAAATTCTTATGGAAATGGGTCACGGCGACGAAATCGTTATCGGCGACGGCAACTTCCCCTCCGCTTCAATAGCGCAGCGACTTGTGCGCCTTGACGGACACGGCGTTGATGAAATTCTTGCCGCAATCCTCAAGCTCATGCCCCTTGACACATATGTTGACGCTCCCGTTGCTCTTATGGATAACGGCGACGCTTCAAATCCCCCTCCCATCTGGGCGGATTACAAAAAAACAATCACCGCCGAAGAGGGCGAAAAGAACATAGAGCTCGTTGAGCGCTTTGCTTTTTATGACAGAGCGAAGAAAGCATATGCCGTTATCGCAACGGGCGAAACAGCTATCTATGCCAACATCATTCTCAAAAAAGGCGTTGTTATTCAATAACATATTGTAGGGGACGGCGTCCTCGACGTCCCGTATGCGGCATCGCCGCATAATAATAACCACAAGGAGAAAACCATGGACAAAAGAGTTTTAGCCATTGACTTCGGCGCATCGAGCGGCAGAGCCATTCTCGGCAAATTTGACGGCGAGAAAATCACGCTTGAAGAAGTTCACCGCTTTTCAAACGACCCCGTAAAGGTCGGCAAAACAATGTATTGGGATGTGCTTCGTCTTTTCTATAACATCAAGCAGGGCATCGTCAACGCAAAAAATGCAGGCGGCTTTGACAGCATCGGCATTGACACATGGGGCGTTGACTTCGGTCTTATCGACGAGCACGGCTGCCTGCTTGAAAACCCCGTTCACTACCGCGATGAGCGCACCGTGGGTCTTATCGAAGAATGCGCAGAGATAATCCCCAACAAGGATTTCTATTTCAAAACGGGCATTCAGTTTATGGAGCTAAACACGGTTTATCAGCTCTATGCTCTCAAAAAATACCGCCCGCATATCCTTGAGAGAGCGGACAGGCTGCTTTTCATGCCCGACCTTTTCGGATATATGCTCACGGGCAAAATGACCACCGAATATTCAATCGCAACCACCTCACAGATGATTGACCTTGAAACAAAATCATGGGCAAAGGACTACATAGAAAAGCTCGGTATTCCCTCGCGCCTTCTGGGCGAAATCGTGCCGTCGGGAACGGTTCTCGGCAAGGTTACGGACGATATCTGCGAGGAATGCGGCATAAAGGATGTTGACGTTATCAGCGTTTGCGGTCACGACACACAGAGCGCAATCACCGCCGTGCCTGCCGAAAGCGAAGACTTCGCTTTTCTTTCAAGCGGCACATGGTCGCTTTTCGGCACGGAGCTGAAAGAGCCCATCGTCAACGAAACATCCCTTGCAATGAACGTTACCAACGAGGGCGGCTGCGATTCTTCAGTCGGCTTTCTTAAAAATATTATTGGTCTGTGGCTCATTCAGGAAAGCCGCAGGCATTGGAACAGAAACGGCAGCAACTATTCGTATGCAGACCTTGAAAAGCTTGCGCTTGCCGCAGAGCCGTTCAAGTGCTTCATTGACCCCGATGCTCCCGAATTTGTGCCCCACGGCAACATTCCCGAAAGAGTTCGCGAATACTGCCGCAAAACAAACCAGCCCGTGCCCGAAAGCGTGGGCGAGGTTATGCGCTGCATCTATGAAAGCCTTGCAATGAAATACCGCCTCACGATTGATAACCTTGAGGACTGCACGGGCAAAAAATACCCCGTTATTCATGTTATCGGCGGCGGCACAAAGGATACGCTCCTTTGCCAGATGACCGCTTCGTCCTGCGGCAGAAACGTTGTTGCAGGTCCCATTGAAGCAACAGTTCTCGGCAATATCGCCGTTCAGCTTATGGCTTGCGGCGCAATCAAAAACGTTGCCGAGGCAAGAAAAATCGTTAAAGCAAGCGAAAAAACCGTGGAATATCTCCCCGAAAACGCCGCTGCATGGTCAGAGGCTTATGAGAGATTTAAA
>JAZSGU010000021.1:0-3950 GCA_045532895.1 Acutalibacteraceae bacterium
AATTGTGATAAGGTTGCTCGGAGCATCGCCGTATTTGGCAAGCACGTCGGCAATCAAAGTAAAATCGCTTTGGGGACCGCTGTAATTACACATAACATTTTTCCTCCAGACTGTTTCAGAACAGTAGTCTTTATAACTATACCATAATATTATGTTTTGTTCAAGTGTTAGGCATGTTTATAGTGAGATAAAATAGTGGCAAAACAGAAAGGACTTTCTTCCGAAGTGAAGAAAGTCCCATGTTTCTTATCCGCGGACTGTACCGCCCTTCATTTTAATAAGCTCTCTGTAGCTGATAAGCTCAATGCCGTGGTCCTTGAGATACTTGTGAGTATAAGGGTCTTTCATGAGCTGATATTCCCAAACTCTGTCCTGCCATCTGCCGGTGATGCTTTTAAGCTCGTCGCTCTCAACAGAGGGATGAATAAAGGTTTCCGTTACGCCGTCGGGAAGGTCTGTCCAAATTTTGAGAATGGTGTCGCGGTATGTTTCGTAGTTAACACGCATAGCGTCATTCCAATCGGGGAAAAGAAGATAATCGGGGATTACAACATTATATTTCTTGCCCCAATGCTTTGAAAGGAGCGTGATTGCCGCGTAGAGGAAATAGGGTGTGCCGTTGGGGCAGATTCTCTTATCATGGGCGGTGTAAAGGCGGTAAGCATAGCCGTATTCGCCGCAAACGCGCAGAGTCATTTTTGCAAGACCGAGGCGGCCTGTGTAGTGGCCGTAAAGCGAGCCCATGTGGTTATCCGTGTGTGAAGGCTTCATGCCCCAGCTGTGTGCAAGGTCAATCTGGGCGCGGATTTCGGCTTCAAGGTCTGCATAAGAAGCGTTCTTTTCAACCTGGTCGCTCTCATGCCACATATAGCCTTCTTCGTCGACAAGGGTTTTGCCGTTTGTGAGGGGCTTCCAACGGTATTTGCCCCATTCACTGGTCATTGTAAGATGAATGCCGATGGCGTGCTCAGGGTGAGCGTTTGAATAGTCAACCGCTTCCTTTGCCGTGGGGCAGGGCATCATGATTGTTGCAGATTTAAGAAAACCGCCGTCAAAAAGCTCTGCAACAGCTTGGTTTGCCGCGTGGCACATTCCGTAGTCATCAGCATTAACAATAAGATATTTAGCCATATAAAATCCCTTTCGTTGCGAAATTTCATTTTTTCTCTATAGATTAATAATATCACAAAAAGCAAAATAATCAACAACAATTTTCGTGGAATAAAAATATGTTTTACGAAAAATAATTTTCAAATTTCTATTTTGTAAATTTAAGCGGTTGGTATTGTGATATATTATCAATGCTGAACGCCAATATGGCGTTTTAACGGGCTTTTTAGCGCGTTTATATGCTTTGTTCTGTAACGTCACATTTTAGCAAAGCGAAATTCAGAGCTTTTTATTCCGTAGCGTCTTGTCAATATATTCGAAAAGGCAGATGATTTTTATGCGGTTCATTATAATTTTTCCGTCAGAAGCAAGTTGAAAAAATAATTTATGAACTTGTTAAAGTGTCAGAAAGGAAAGTTAACAAATGAAATACTGCTATTTGCTGCAAGAAAGCATATCTTCTGATGAAGAAGGGGACAGTTGCGTTGTTTACGGTATAACGGTAACCGATGCCGAAGGGGATTTTTTGGAATTATATCCCGATATTTTTTTAAACAAAGAAAAGGCAGAGCAGCTTATAAGCTTATGCAATAAAAACAATCTGTCCCCTTGCCATTTGCCCGATATAATTGAAGATTTGTTCGGATAAGAAAAACGGCCTGCAAAACAAAACTTGATGCAAGCCGTTTGGTTGTGAATTACTCTGCGCTTTCCATTTCGTTAACCAGCGGAGGTCTGAACATGTTGAAAGCGTGCTTTTCAACATCTATAACAACCTTGCTGTCGTCGCCGCCGTATTCGCCGTCAAGGGTCCAGGGGAGCGGTGAGCCGTCAAGGGTTTCGATTTCGATGTGTGAGCCCTGAATGAGTTTGATATATCTTTCGTCAAAGTTGCGCATAACCGCGCTTGAAAGTGTGCTTGCCCAGCCTTTGACAGTTGCGGGGTTTTCAACAAGCAAAACCTCGAATTTGCCGTCATTGAGGCAAACAAAGTTTCTGTCAAGATGGATAAGCTTTGCTATTACATATGAATTGGAAACTGCGCCGAAAACATATTCACCCTCAAAAACCTGACCGTCAACAACACAGCGCAGGGGAATGGGGTGTATATCCTTGATTTCCTTTGCCGCTTCATAGAAATAAGCGAATCTGCCTATCTTGTTTTTAAGGCTCTGCGGAGCGGCATAGGAGCATTCGGTCAACGCACCGAAAGACGCAACATATGTAAAATATCTGCCGTTGAATGTGCCGATATCATAGGGCAGAGCATTCTCTTTAACAATAAGCTGAGCTGCCTTACGCGCTTTCATGGGCAGGCCGAGCGTGTTGCCGAGGTCGTTGGTTGTGCCTGCGGGAATGTAGCCAATCTGCGGCTTTTTATCAAGAGCCATAATTCCGTTCATCATTTCGCAGAAGGTGCCGTCGCCACCGCGGCAGATAACAATGTCGTATTTGTCGCCAAATTCGCGCGCATATTCGGTTGCATCGCCGGTTTTTGTTGTGTTGAGCACGGTTATGCCGTAGCCGTGCATGCCGAAAATATTGGTTGCCTCAAGCAAATCGTCATTGATTTTGTTTCTGCCGGAGCGGGGATTGATAATCATAAGGAGCATTTTTTTCATAATTAATACCGTACTTTCCCTCTCAAACACGAACATTGCCGAATTTGAAACAAATTTTGTCTATTATATCATTAAAAGAATATAAACGCAAGATTTTATTTTTATCGCCGTTTTTTTATCTTTTTTATTGTTGACATTCAATGAAAAAAGATATATAATTCTTTTGCATTTGGGCCTGTAGCTCAGTTGGGAGAGCGTTCGGATAGGTTTTAGCACCAATGTTAATGCCCTTAATTTCAAAATGTTCGCATACATCAATAATTTATAAATGGGCCTGTAGCTCAGTTTGGGATGAGCGTTCGGTTCGCATCCGAAAGGTCGAGGGTTCGACCCCCTTCAGGTCCACCAAAGTCGAGATTTCTTCAAGATATCTCGGCTTTATTTTTTACTTCAGATTTGATTTTGAGTTCTTCAAAACTGATATTAAACTCAATATCAATATTGTAATCTCTGCCTACTTTTACTGATTTGATAAGCTGAGCTATAATCATTTTTTTTGCAGAAAATGAACTCTTATCATATAGGTCTGCCCAAGTTAATATTTGGTCAAACTCATCAACCAGCTTTTTATCTGATTCTAAAAGTTGCATATATTCTCTTTCGGCAGTGTCCGCTTCATGCTGCCTTTGAGCGACAACAACACTTGTTTCTTCAATCAAAGAATTCAGTAAATCACTACTCAGTTTGCTTTGTCCTCTTATTACCTTTATTGTTTCAGCACGCAAATCCTCTAGTTCTTTTTTCTTTTCTGCAAGAGAACGAGTTGCTAATTCAAATTTAGATTTAGCCAAAGCTTCTTCTTTCTTTTGCTGTGATTTTATTATGTCGTTCTTTGATGAAGCAGTTATCTCTCTGAATTTCGCTCTTATTACATTGTCTACCATTGCATCTACTTTCGGAACGGAAAAGCCTGATGGTCCTTCGCATTCTCCCGGATGTCTAACATGATAATGACATTGATATCTTGGTCTTACATCATATTTTATAGTTCCGTCAGCAAGTTTTTTGTTTTTTCCACTTGTTGTTAATGTAAGACGATTTCCACAATGAGCGCAATATATGTTGCCAACTAAAAGAGATTGCCCTTTAAGATTAAGAGGGATTGGATTGTGTGGCTGAATTCTTGATTTCATAACCTCTTGCGCTTTCAGATATGTAGCATCATCTATAATACGTAATTCTTCAATACATTGAGATTGACTTTCACCGTTTTTAATC
>JAZSGU010000073.1:0-8281 GCA_045532895.1 Acutalibacteraceae bacterium
AAAGCGGAGGTTGTTTCACACAATCCCATGGCGGTTATCGCTCCCAAGGAAACCTTTGTCACTCCCGAGGTGCACATGGGTGTTGTCAACGGCGGTCTTGATGATGCTGTTAATGAAATGCACGCACACATAAGAAAATCCGTTCTGAACATGAAAGAGGCTGACCCCACGCAATGCCTTATCGGCGCGGGTATGGGTGCGGAGCACGACATGTCGGTTGAAACAAGCAAGGATTTTATGCGTCAGTTTGCCGATATGGGCGGCGAAGTGTTTATTGTTGATGCTGGCTGGGAGTGCCCTCCCGAAAAACAGACGGAATGGGGCAATTATTCGGGGACTCTCATTCCCGATGCCGACAGATATCCCAACGGACTCTCCGAAATTTCGGAATACTGCCATTCCCTCGGCATGAAATTCGGGCTTTGGGTCGATATTGAATCCCTCGGCAGATATTGCCGCAATTTTGAAGAACACCCCGAATGGCGCGCAACCGATATTTTCGGCAAACGCAACCCGCGAATGATTGATATGTCAACCCCCGAAGCGGCTCAGTGGGCGGAGGATGAGCTTGTACGTATTATAAGCGAGTATAAGCTTGATTTGCTTCGCGTTGACCACAATGTTTCTTTCCGCGAATATTTTGCCTTCAATGGCGGCGAATGTATTTCAATCCGCCATCATCAGGCTGTTTACAGAATGTATGAAAATCTTAAAAAGAGATTTCCGAATGTTATTTTTGAAAACTGCGCGGGCGGCGGCGCACGCACCGACCTCGGCATGATGAAAAACTTCAACCACACTTGGGTTTCTGACTGCCAGCGTGCCCCCTATTCGGTTTCAATCACTAACGGAATGACCATGGCTCTGCCGCCCGAAAGGGTTGACCGCCTTTTTGCGGGCATGGGCTGCCATGAGCACGGCTCGCTTGACCTGCAGATGCGCAACACCATGCTGACACATATGACACTCAACGTTGTTGCCCCGGCAGGCGCAGAGCTGAACAGTTCGCAAATGGACTTCATTCGCCGAAGCGTTAAGCTTTATAAAGACTTTATAAGACCGATTTTACCTGCGGCAAAGGTCTATCACCACACACCCGAAGCAAAAAAAGAGGGACTTTGTGTGCTTGAAATTGCCGCACCGGATTCAACCAAGGGCGCAATCGGCATCTTCACGCTCTCAAAGGCGCAAAAAATCTGCGTCACTCCCAAAGGAATAAACGCAGGCAAACAATATAAAATCACTCTCGATAACAGCGGTGCAAGCTTTGTTTTGAACGGTTATGAGCTGATGAACGGCGGACTTAAGATTGATATTCCGTCATCACTCGCCTCGGAGCTTGTGCTGTATGAGGAAGTAAATTAAGTTTTACGGAGGTGTATTTATGAATTGCCAAAATTGCGGAACAGAGATAAATCAAGATGTCAATTTTTGCAGCAACTGCGGCGAATTAATTCAAACCACAGAAGTTGAAAAGCAGGGAATGGGCTGGTATAATTTCAATACATATTTTAAGCTGCCGTTTAATGCGTTCATTGATGTTCTGGTAGGAGTTATTTTTATTTCAAGCATGCTCGATGAACTGTTATTAATGTTGAACCCAAATCTGACATTTACTTTTTTAAAGTTTGAATCGGTAATTACCCTCAACTCGGCTTTTGGTATAGTTTTAATATTGTTGGCATTCTATGATGCGTATGTTGCGATTTCCATGATAAAATTCAAGAAAAATGCGCCGAAGCTTTTCTATGCCGGTTTGGTTTCCGGTGAAGTTATTGGTCTGATATATTACATGGCAATGTTATTTCTTATAAGAGGAAAGATTACATGGGATGCAGAGATTATTACGGAAATAGCAAAGGAAGTAATTTCATCAGCAGTAAGCATTACCTTATGGTTACTCATCAACACAAAATATTTCGGCAATCGTAAGCACTTGTTTGTAAATTAACAAAACCGAGTTAAGAGGTTTAACCTTTTAACTCGGTAATTTTTATAGCTTGATTATTCCGTTTTCAACTGCCGTGTGTGCACAGAGCTTGAGAATTTCAACAACGTTTTCGGGAATATCGGGCGGCAGGAAGCTGTTGCCGAATATGCTTTCGCCGAAAATCATTTCATAAAAGCATGCGCTTGCAAGGTAGCATCCCAAATCATTGCCGTGGAAGCCGTCCTCGGTCAGCTTGTCGCCGATTGGAGTGTTGCGGGCGGTCTGCCATGCCCTGCCGCTGGGGATAATCAAATCAATGTCCGCTTCAAGCGATGCGTTGGCATAAGCCTCGGTCAGCGCGCGGTACATTTCGTCCTGATTTCTGCCGTAGCGAGAAAAATCGGGGTGAGCAGAGCCTTTTTCGTATGCCCATGTTTGGTGAAGCATGATTTTTGCCTTGGGCTGCACCATTCTGCAATATTCAGCAAGCTCGGAAAGATAGGGCGAATAGCTTTCGGCAACGCCGCTCAGTCCGCTGCATTGCTGAAGCGTTATAACATCCCATTCCTCATCCTCAACCGCCTCATGGAGCGCTACTCCGTCGGGGCGGCTCATTTCTGTTTCAAACGGAAGATAAACCTCGTAGTCATAGGCATCCTTTTCTTCACGCCAGTTGTTCCAATGCTGTTCAAGAGAGCAGCCGCCGATGAAAAGGTTGCATAAAAGCAGCTCTTTGCCTGCCGCCTTTGCCATATGCGGCAAAAATTTGTGGGCGTTGGTTGAAAAGCTGTTTCCTATTGAAAGAACATTCATTTTTTGCCTCCGTATTGCCCGCGTGTGAGAAGCGGAAGAACTTTTTTATCGTCGTCGTTATTGCATTTTTCCATGATGACAAAATAAATCGTAACAAGGAAAAGATAGGGGAACGGGGCGAAGATGCCGGGGTTTACAAATGACATCATTTCAAGCCCTATGTATGAAAGATAAATCATAACATTAAAGAATGTGAAGTTCTTCAAAAGCACCTTTGTTCTTGCAAAGAACAGAAAAGCGTATGCGGCAATGCCGACAATGCCGAAGCTGCCGAAAATCTGAACGGGTGAGCAATGATACCAGCAGAGGGTGAATTCCGCATTGTTGTGAACATCGCTGTTGCCCATGTAGCCGATACCGCGCCCGAAAACGGGGTTAGCCTTGAAATCCTCAATTCCCCTTGCGATCAGCTTGAGTCTGATTTGATTTTCAGACGGGTTGAGCAGCCTTGAAATAGTATAGCTTATCATATCAAACAGAGCGTATCTCAAGAGGAACGCCACGATGAGGCAAACACCGAAAACAGCGGCAATAAACGGTCTGTGGCGCTTGTCAAGAATAAACATAACAACAAAGCATATTCCAAGCTCAACAAGCCCGAAAATCATGCCGCCTCTGGAGCCCGTGAAAAGAATCGCGCCGTAGGAGAGAATTCCGACGAAAAACCAGCCGAAATTTTTTGCCGAAAGATAGAATGCAAACGGCATTGCAAGCATGAGCAGGGTGGAGCCGTTGTTGCGCCATTGGAAGGGCAGAATGTCAAACCCGCCCGCAAGCTCTGCACGGCGGCTGAAATATTCTTCAACAAGGCAGATGCACAGCATGAAAATTATGCTGACCATGAGCTTTGCAAATCTTTCCGAAAAAACATAGCTTTCCTGCATTTTAAGCGCGCCGTTCATATACATATATAACAGAAGCATTGCAAAGCCCAGCGCGAAAACATAGGCGAGAGCAATGGGGCTGAAATATTCCTTTGCGCTTATTATGCCCACACCGCCGAGTGTGACGGCAACGGAGGTTGCGAGTATACCGTAAAAACAGCTTCCTTTTTTGAGCTTTGTGCGGTAGATAAAGAAATGTGACAAAACCAAAAGCACAACGGGCGGAAGCAGCCAGAAAAACTCTTTAAAATCGTCATAGGAATGCTTGCACCTGATTGCAAAGCATGAAACGATAACGATTGTCTGAAGCGCGGGGATAAAATCATCGCTGAGTGTCATTACAAGCCCGAAAACAACTATGAAAAGCACCGTGCCGATAATTTCGCTGTTTGTGAAAACAAATACTGAAGCGGCGGCAATAAGAATCGCCGTAAACCAATCCGATATCAGAAATTTCCTAATCTTATCCATAAATTACTCCATATAAAGTAAAATCAAACGGAAATACACTCATAATATAACAATATTACACGGCAAAGTCAATTAATGTTACAATATTGTAAGAATTTCCATTCAATTATTACCATATTGTAAATTTTGGAAAAAGTACTTGATTTTTCCTTATAAAGGGGTTAAAATACAAATTAGCACTCAGGTACTTTGAGTGCTAAAAACGACAAATTATTTTTCGGAGGTAATAGATTATGACTATTAAACCGCTTGCAGACAGAGTTGTTGTCAAGCTTGTTGAGGTTGAAGAAACCACAAGCAGCGGAATTATCCTTGCGGCTTCCGCGCAGGAAAAGCCCCAGATTGCCGAAGTTATTGCAGTCGGCCCCGGCGGAATGGTTGACGGCAAAGAAGTTGAAATGTATGTTAAGGTTGGCGACAAGGTAATCACAAGCAAATATTCCGGCACAGAGGTTAAGCTCAACAAGGAAGAATACACAATCGTTAAGCAGAGCGATATTCTTGCTATTGTAGAATAATTATAGGAGGATTTACACATGGCAAAGCAGATTATTTACGGTGAAGAAGCCCGCAAGGCTCTTCAGGCAGGCGTTGACAAGCTTGCAAACACAGTTAAAATCACACTTGGCCCCAAGGGCAGAAACGTTGTTCTTGATAAGAAATACGGCGCACCCCTCATTACAAACGACGGCGTAACAATCGCCAAGGAAATCGAGCTTGAGGACCCGTTTGAAAACATGGGCGCACAGCTTGTTAAGGAAGTTTCAACAAAAACAAACGACGTTGCGGGCGACGGCACAACAACCGCAACCCTGCTTGCTCAGGCTCTTATCAGAGAGGGCATGAAGAATGTTACCGCGGGAGCAAACCCCATGGTTGTTAAAAAGGGCATGGCAAAGGCTGTTGAAGCCGCTGTTGAGGCTGTTAAGAGCCACTCAAAGCCCGTTTCAAGCTCCGAGGACATCGCAAGAATCGCAACAATTTCTTCCGCTGACGAAGAGGTTGGCAAGTTCATTGCAGACGCTATGGAAAAGGTTACCTCCGACGGCGTTATCACCGTTGAGGAATCCAAAATTGCGGTTACCGAATCCGAGGTAGTTGAGGGCATGCAGTTTGACAGAGGCTATATCTCCCCCTACATGGTAACTGACACCGACAAGATGGAAGCTGTTATCGACGATGCACTTATTCTTATCACCGACAAGAAGATTTCCAGCATTCAGGACCTTCTTCCCCTTCTTGAGCAGGTTATGCATGCAGGCGGCAAGCTCATCATCGTTGCAGAGGATGTTGAGGGCGAGGCTCTTTCAACAATACTTGTCAACAAGCTTCGCGGCGTATTCACCTGCGTATGCGTTAAGGCTCCCGGCTTTGGCGACAGAAGAAAGGAAATGCTTCAGGATATCGCTATCCTCACCGGCGGCGAGGTTATCGCTTCCGACCTTGGTCTTGAGCTCAAGGATACCCAGCTTTCACAGCTCGGCAGAGCACGCCAGGTTAAGGTTTCCAAAGAAAACACAATCATCGTTGACGGCGTAGGCGCAAAGGAAGAAATTGCTTCCAGAATTGCGCAGATTAAGCTCCAGATAGAGAACACAACCTCTGATTTTGACAGAGAAAAGCTTCAGGAAAGGCTTGCAAACCTTTCCGGAGGCGTAGCCGTTATCAAGGTTGGCGCGGCAACAGAAACAGAAATGACAGAAAAGAAGCTCCGCATTGAGGACGCTCTTGCAGCAACAAAGGCAGCCGTTGAAGAAGGCTGCGTAGCGGGCGGCGGCGTTGCACTTCTCAACGCAGTTTCAAGCGTAAAGGCACTTCTTGACACAACCGACGATGTTGATGAAAAGACAGGCATCAAGATTGTTCTCAAGGCTCTTGAAGAGCCCGTTCGCCAGATTGCGGCTAACGCAGGACTTGAAGGCTCAATCATCATTAATGCAATTCATGAGAGCGGCAAGGTTGGCTACGGCTATGACTTTGCAAAGGATGTTTACTGCGACATGGCTTCCGCAGGCATCCTTGACCCCACAAAGGTTACCCGCTCCGCACTCCAGAACGCTTCATCAGTTGCTTCCATGGTGCTCACAACAGAGAGCCTTGTTACCGACAAGCCCGACCCCGCAGCAGATGCGGCTCAGGCAGCAGCAATGGCAGCTCAGGGCGGCGGAATGTATTAATAAAAAACAAAGGGTGTGCATATGCACACCCTTATTTTTTCTCAAATAATTCAATCAAATACGGAACGTCTTCGGTTAGAGTTGCAAACACAATTTCAAGGTCTACATTGCCGTAGTCATGAACAACCCGGTTGCGCAGACCGGAAATATCACGCCACGGAATATCGCTTCTTGCCGCTTTGTAAGAAGCGTTCAGCTTTTTTGCGTTTTCATACATCTGTATTAATCGAAACAGCATAGAATCCAAAAGAATCTCGTTATTTCGAAGCTCTTGTTTCGATATGCCTTTCATGTGTTTAACAATAAAACGCAGGTCGGTTAATATTTTTTCGATATAATAATCGTCATTTTTCGGATTGTTCATATATTCTAATACCATCCTTTAAAATTTCATCAAGCAAATTCTGATTTTCGGTTAACTGGCGCAAATCAAGCAAATCAATTTTTTTGTGCAGTTCGTTGCGAAGGCGTTCAACAATTCCGAAAAATCGCAGACCTACAATGTCGGTTGAAATCAGCAGGTCAACATCGCTTTGAGGCGTTGCCGTGCCCTTGGCATATGACCCGAAGAGAATACAATATTTAACATTATATCCGTCAAACACTTTTTTACAAGCGGTTTTAATTTCGTCAAGAGTAAGCAAACCGTGTTCTTCATCAAGAACAACATAGTTTTTAAGTTCGTTCAGCATGAAGCGATATTTCAAAGTGTTTATTTTGCTTTCGTTGTTTTCGTATTCTTTATAAGAACGCAGAGATACACCCAGCAGTTCTGCAGCTTCAAACTGGGTGAGTTTTTTTGATATTCGCAGTTCTTTCAGAGCGGACATGAAATCATCTTCTTTCTTTTCACCAATACAATATCATATTTGCACTTTTATGTCAATTAAAAAGTGCAAAATCTGCACCTTAACGCAAAGATAAAAGTGCAAATTTTGCACTTTGCTGCAAAACCAAAAGTGCAAACATTGCATTTTGAAGATTATATTTCTATTATTCCCCAACTCCGTATGCCTCAACAAGCGCGAAATATTCTTTTTCCGAAACGGCAACAACAGAGCCGTGGCGCGGTTTTAAGTGGTCAAGGGAATAGGTTGACCTCTGAACGCGGCGGAAGTTTTCAAAATCCCTTGTCATCTGCGCAAAGAATGTGCCCGCGCTGTATTCATCCATTATCATCATCCATGCATCCGTGCCCGTAATGCGGTACATTGAGCTGCCCTCAACGCCCCACCAGTTGAGCGAGCATATTGTATAATCCGTGTTATAAGGACCCGTGAGATTTTTCGATTTGACATAGGCAATCTTTTGCGTCAAATCCTCTTTGAAATAGAGATAGTAATAACCGTCTTTTTCATTATAGATTATGTCGCCGTCGATGCATTGAACATTTCGGGTTTCGCCCGTTGCGGGGTCAACCTCGTTCCACCTGCCGAAAAGCACTTTGGGCTCGGTTTCAAAGGTTTTGAAATCCTTGGTGTAGGCGTAGTAGTGCCCCGCGCAGTCGTTTTCGGCAGTTGAGTTTGCCCAATAGACCATATACATGCCCTTGTCGGCGTCCCAGATTGCCTGCGGTGCCCATGCTCTGTTGGTTGTTTCAAAGCCGTCAAATTGGCGGATATCAATAACGGTTTCGTCGGTCCAGTTTATCAAATCGTAGGAACGCCATGTTATAAGAGCATGGTTGGATGTCCAGCCGTCAAGAGCGTTCATATCGGTTGCGATGATGAAATAACAGTCCGTGCCGTTTTCGTCAACGCCCTTTAAAATATATGGGTCGCGCACACAGCCCGTTCCCTTTGTCTGCTTGATTATCGGCTCATTATTGTTGAGCGCTTTGAAGTTGTAGCCGTCTGTGCTTACGGCAAGGTGAATTGTCTGCTCATCAACCTCGTTGCCCACAAAATAACAGAAAACGTATGCGCCCTCGGTGCTGACGGCGGGGTAGGCATAGTTGTTGAAGGTATAGTTAAAAAGAAAATAGGGTATCATTATTATCGCGGTCA
>JAZSGU010000160.1:0-13698 GCA_045532895.1 Acutalibacteraceae bacterium
GCAAACGCTCTTTTTTGCTTGAATTTATAAAGTTTTAGAAGCTATTGTATAGATTGGAGTTTCATCCTATGAATCTGAAAAATTATAAAAGAACAAAATTTGCCTGCTATGCGGCATATTTCACAATGTCATCTGTGTTCAGCCTGCCGCCTATTCTTTTTGTGACTCTGCATGAGATGTATGATGTTTCATATACTTTGCTTGGCACGCTTGTTTTAACAAATTTCTTCACGCAGCTTTCAATCGATTTGATTTTTACTTTCTTTTCAAAGCATTTCAACATTGCCAAGGTTGTAAGAATAATGCCGCTTATTACAAGCGCGGGTCTTTTAATCTATGCTTTGATTCCAACGTTTTTCCCGAATATAGCATATTTGGGCTTGCTTCTCGGCACGGTGATTTTTTCGGTTTCCGCAGGTCTTTCCGAAGTTCTTTTAAGCCCCACAATCGCGGCGCTTCCTTCGGATAATCCTCAAAAGGATATGAGCATGCTTCATTCCCTTTATGCTTTCGGTGTTTTCACCATCGTTTTGATAAGCACTCTGTTTCTTAAATTTTTCGGCACCGAAAACTGGATGTATCTTACGGTATTTTTGGCAGTTCTTCCGATTATTGCATCCGTTTTGTTTATGGTTTCGCCCATGCCCGATATGGATGCACAAGAGAATTCATCCAACCTTGAAGGCACAAAAAGAAGAATGCTCGGTCTTGCAATGTGTGTTGCGTGCATTTTTTTGGGAAGCTGTGCCGAAAACACGATGTCAAGCTGGATTTCGGGCTATATGGAAAATGCGCTCCATATCGACAAAGCACTCGGAGATATTCTTGGCATGGCTATGTTTGCCATCCTTCTCGGTATAGCAAGAATTTCTTATGCTAAATTTGGCAAAAGCATTTTCAGAGTTTTGCTTGTCGGAATGGTAGGCGCGGCGGTTTGCTATCTTGTGGCGGGCTTTTCTTCAAGCGTTGTTCCCGCGTTTTTAGCCTGCGTTTTTACCGGTTTGTTCACATCAATGCTTTGGCCCGGAAATCTTATAATGATGGAAGAAAATATTCCCGGAGTGGGAGTTGCCGCCTATGCTTTGATGGCAGCCGGCGGTGATATGGGCGCATCGCTTGCCCCGCAGCTTATGGGAATCGTTATTGACAAGGTTTCCGCAAGCTCGTTTGCCGCGGAAATGAGTGCGTCATTAAATATGACAGCTGACCAGATAGGCATGAAAGCGGGTATGGTTGCCACCTCCGTTTTCCCCATTCTCGGCGCAATACTTATGGTAATTATTATTAAATATTTTAAGAAAGAAAAGAATAAATGAACATAAAAAGAGAACCTCCCCTTGCAGGAGGTTCTCTTTTATGCTTTTCGTTTCAAAAAGTCATTGTAAAGCTTTTCTTTGTATTCATCGGTATATTCATAACACCACAGATTAAAGATTCCGTCGAAATCCTCAAATGTTTCATCGGGCAAAACCTTTGTCTGTCCGTAAACATAAGGCAGGTCAATTTCAACCGCGCCGTTTGATGCAATGTAATATTCTTTTGAAATATCCATTGCAACTCTGTTTGCTTCCTGCCTGGGAAGCTCTTCATAAAATTTGATTTCCGTTATCGGAAACAAAACACATTCTGCATCGGCAAGGCGGTAGAATTCGGGTGAAGTGCCCGAATGACCATGGTGAGACATCTGAACAACATCGCATTTCAGATAATCGCCGTATCTGCCAACAAGCACCTTGTCACTTTTTGCCGAGCAGTCGCCGGGGAATAAGACCTTACTGCCTTCTGCCAACATCATCAATGCGGTTGAAGTGTTGTTGAAATCTTCGAATGACTCAGGGTAAACATCCTCGTGAGTGCAGAGCGTGACAAATTCGAGGTTGCGCACAAAAAAATGCTGACCCGTATGAAGAATAACCTTTTTGATATCCGTGTTTTCTTCCATAACTCTTTCAAAGCGCAGAGTCATGTTAAGATTAACCTCACCCCAATATTTGTAATCGCGGTGATATGCGTCGGGAAAGTTATAATAAACGGTTTCTATATCTATTTCATTTTTGTGATATTCAATAATATCAAGAAATTTGGCAATATGGTCCTCGTGCGCATGGGATAAAAACCAGCCCGCAACAACGGGCTTTCTGCCTCCCGTAAGCTTTTTAAGAAATTCAATTATTCTTATGTCATCGTTAACCGAATACATATGCGCGCTGTCGATAACAAAAAAGCTTCCGTCTTTGCAGCGTACTATGTAGCACATGCCGCAGTCAATAAGCGCATGGTCAACCTCAAACTGCCACAGCGTTGTTTTGCACGAATCGGCGCAGTTTTCAGGCTGCGTGTTATAATATCCGCTTACGGAGTCTGCAACAATGCGCATTTTACGCTCGCTTTCGCAGTAATATATGTGGAGCATAACCTCGCCGCGGAATGTCTTGTGAAAATTTTCCTTGACTTTGAAGCTGTCAAACAGAGTGAAACCGCTTTTTTCAACAGCGGCACATTCTGCATCAAAATCCTCTTTTGTGCTATTTTCAAAAAACAAAACATATATGCCTTTGCTGCTGTGATATTCGTGTGAATATTCGCTTTTCGGCAGGGGAATGCCGTTAAATATACCGTTCATATAATTTGCTCCTTTGAGCCTTGTTTTTATTAATTATAACATCGCCGAATATGTTTAACAATAGGAAAATTTAAAAACAAAGTGTGAATTTAATTAGAGCCGTCTTGAACGTTGCCGCATAATGTGATACTATCATAATATATGATGTAAGGGAGTGAAAAGCTTGAAAAGAATTATCGGCATACTGCTGTGTTTTGCAATCATCATTTCCTGTTGTGTACCCGCGGCATTTGCAAAAAATAATATCAACGAAGACCCGATTATTCTCATTTCGGGCTTTCTCTGCACTCAGCTTTATAAGGATTACGGCACGGAAAACGAGGAGCGTGTCTGGCTGCTCGATATCGGTAAAATAACAAAACGTCTTGGAAATAATGTTCCGGAAGCAGCCAAAACCCTTGCGGGTCTTGTTGCAGGCAAAAAGGAAGAATTCGGGAAGATTTTGGGAAAGGAAGCGGGAATTATCCTTGATGATTTAAGCTGTAATTCCGACGGCAGCTCAAAATATTCCGTGTCGCATTACCCCAACAATCCCGCAACCTCAAATGTTGAATACATGCTCAATAACGGCGAAGAAAAGAATGTCTATGAAAAGAATTTCTGCAAATACCTTGCGGGTCTGACAGATGCTTCAAGGGTATATTGCTTCCAGTATGATTCGCGGCTTGATGCAGTAACGCTTGCGGGTCAGCTTAATGAATTTATTGAAGAAGTCAAAGCATATACCGGCAGCGATAAGGTGCGCCTTTTTGCTTTAAGCTACGGCGGTCTTATATCGTCATCATATCTTTATCTTTACGGTGATTCGAGCGTCAGCAAGCTGATAATGAGCGTGCCCGCACTTGGCGGAACAACCCTGCCGGACAGCCTTTTCAGAGGCAGAATAGATTTCCCCATGGAGGATTTGGCAAAGTTTTTTGAAACAATTCTCAAAAGCGAAAGCAACCTTGCAAGGCTGTTTGAGAGCAGCAAAGCCGAAACCCTGAATGAGATTTTCAGTGCGGCGGTGCCGTATGCGATGGATTCCGTGAAGTATTGGGGCAGTGTCTGGTCGCTCTGTTCATCGGACTTGTATGAGAAACTGAAATCCGATTTTCTTGACCCGATTGAAAACAAAGATATTATAGAAAAAACCGATATCGTTCATAATGAAATAATGCCCGCAATTCCCGCAACTCTCAAAAAAGCGCAGGCAAACGGAATTGATGTTGCAATCCTCTGCGGAACGGGCAGCAGCCTTGCCGCGGGCGGTGAGCTTAACGGCGATGTTATTCTGCCTGCCGAAAAGGTCAGTGGAGCAACCTGTGCACCCCTGGGCAAAAGATTTGCAGACGGCTATATGGGTGCAAAAACAGCGTGCCGAAACCCCGCGCATATGCATGTTTCGCCCTCTATGGAGGTTGATGCTTCGAGTGCGTATTTGCCTGAAAACACATGGTTTATTGACAGTCAGTACCACGGGCAGTATTACTATGAGGAATACACGCGTTCTCTTGTTACAAAGCTTCTTTTTACGGATGAAATAAAGGATGTTTATTCAGACCCGGATTATCCGCAGTTTGAATATTCAAATCATGCTTACCGCAATCTGCATGTCAAATTTAACCGAAGCGGCACGGGCTATCTTTCCGCTCATGATACCGCGCTTATTGTTGAAAATGTTTCAACCGATAACAGTATTAAAATTCTTTCTGTTTCCGTCAGCGGAACGAAGCTTGGTTTTGATGTGTCAGAAGCAGGTGTTCTGTCGGCGGGTGAGAGTGCAGAAATTCCGTTCAGCGGAAAAATTCCCGAAAAAGCCGCAACGCCCGAAAAAATAACCGTCAGCTATATCGAGGTCGGCAGCATTAACCCGCTTTGTGTTTCTGAGTTCGATGTTATGATTAACAACGGTGAGGCGAAAGAAAAATCGGCATTTGCGCCGCTTGATGTTAAAAGCGTGCTTGAATCAGTTTTGCCCGAATGGCTTTATAATTTTTTTGTTAATTTCTCTCTGCGGCAAAGCGTTGAATGTGTTTATAACGCGGTAACATCTCTGTTTAAACAGAACAAGGGTCGATGATGTCATCGATCCTTGTTTTTATTTGTCTGTCAAGTTTTTAATCCATTTTTTGCTCTTGAATCTTATCAGACTCAATACGGTTTTTGGTATATCTTCGCAAAGATACATTGCCGCGATAAGATAAATAAAATCAACCTTAACAACAAGCCCGAGTATCGCAACAACGGGCACACTCAAAAGATAGAGCGAAAGGCAGTCGTAATAAATGCCTATCTTTGTGTCGCCGCCTGCGCGGAAAGTGCCCACAATAAGCGTATAAGGAATATTCCTTATCGGCAGCCATAAGCAATAAAGCAAAATGAGGTTTGATGCAAGGTCAAACGCCCCCTGCGTTTCTATTTTCAAAAGCGAAAGCAACGGCTCGCGTGCGAAAATCAGCGCCGCACCCGTTATAACGCCTATAATCGGTGTCATTATAACAAACTTTTTTGAAAGCTTGTATGCGCCATTTTCATCGCCCTCACCGATTGTTTTGCCCGTCATGATAGAGCATGCGTGGCATATGCCCACAAAGAAAACAAAGGCAATCTGTTCAATGGAGCTGAATACCGTATAGCCTGCATAGGCTTCACTGCCTTGCCTTGCAAAAACCATTGAATAAATGTTGGTGCCGGTTGCCCATGCAACCTCGTTAAATACAACGGGCAGGCATACGATTGAAAAACGGCGGAAAAAAGCTTTGTCCAGGCTGAAAAACTGCTTTAGAGGAGCATTGAAAATTTGCTTTGAAGAACGCAAAACAACAATCAGAAGAAGCGATTGGAAAGCTGTGGATGAAAGCGTTGCAATCGCCGCGCCTCTTATTCCCAAAGCGGGGAAGCCGAGCTCGCCGTAAATCAAAACATAGTTGAGCAGGGTGTTGAGTGCAACCGCCGCAAACGATGTTATGAGCGGCGGGTTAACCCTTTCCGTTGCCCTTAACGCCGTGCAGGTTATCTGGTTAAATGCGCTGAAAATTCCCATAAACGCAACAATGCGCATATATTGCACCGAGGTGTCGATAACCGCCTGCTCGCTCGTGAAAACTCTGATAAGGTATTGCGGAAAGAAAAACATTGCTACCGTAAACAAAGCAGCAACCGCCGCGCCGAATATCAGCGCAATACCGTAGGATTTTTGAATGTTCTTTTTTTCTTTTGCTCCCCAGAACTGCGAAATCATTGCCGCGGAGCCTGATGAAATTCCGAAATAAAAAAGGTTCATAAGGAAAATCCATCTCGATGAAACGCCGACGGAAGAAACAACAACGTTGCCGAGCCTTGTGACCATTGCGGTGTCAACAAGCTGTGCGCATGAAACGAGAAGCTGCTGTGTTGCAATCGGCAGAGCAAGCCGAAACATGTTTTTGAAAAAGTTCTTGTTCATATCAAATCTCTTTCTTTTTAGTGCAATGAACAGTATATTTATAATTTTACAAAAAGTCAATGTAATATTAATAAAATTTAAAACTCTTTTCTAATGAACTATTGATTTTTGAGTTATACTGCTGTATAATTTTAAGATAGAAACAATCCAAAATAAACCAAGAAGGTGTTTGAAAATGTCACAATTTAACGAATTTTCCGGTGTATATTCCCTGCTTCTTACTCCCTTTAATTGGGACAGAACAATCGATTACAAAACTTATGAAGAATATGTTGCATGGCAGGCAGCTTACAAGCCTCAGCATCTTTTCGCTGTTTGCGGCTCATCGGAAATGACAGAGCTTACCGTTGAAGAAAGAATCAAGTGCGCAGGTCTTGCGGTTAAGAATTCAAACGGCGTTCCCGTTTTCGCAACAGCTAACCTTGCAATCGATTTCAACGACCAGGTTGAAGAAATGAAGCGACTTGAACAGCAGGGCGTTTCGGGTCTTGTTTTTGTAACAAAGGGTATGTGTGACACACCTGACCATATGTATGAATATATGACATCTCTTGCTTCTCACACAGAGCTTCCCATTATTCTCTATGAGTTCCCCGGTCTCAGACCTCACCTCATGGATTCCGTAACCTATGGCAAGCTTGCCAAAACAGGCAAATTCAAGGGTATCAAGGATACAACCTGCAAAATGCCCGAAATCGAAGCTAAAATTGCCGTTCAGGGTGATTCAAACGTTCTTCAGGCAAACATTCCCTTCCTTTATGATGCATATCTCAAGGGCGCAAGGGGTGTTATCGCAACCCCCACCTCCTGCGGCGCAGGTCTTTTCGTTAAGATGTGGGATGAATTTACAAAGGGTGACCTTGAAGCTGCAAAAATCACTCATCAGCACATCATTTCTCTTGATAACTGCATTGATTCCGGCTTCTGCGCAAGTGCAAAATATCTTGTCGGTCTTCAGGGTATCAACATGAAGTGGTTTACAAGAGGCAGTCATAACCTCAGCTCCGCAAGAATCCGCTCAATCGAGGTTTGGTATGATTGGGCAAAGGCAGAGGGCATTCTTGACTGATTAAAATAAACCCAACGGGGGATTATTATGAAAAAGCTAAGAGCCAACGTATGCGCCGTAACGCATGCGGGCAGAATACGCAGAGAAAACGAAGATAACTATAATTTAAACGGCAGAATGACCTCTACGGGCGATTTGCGCAAGGGCTCGGCGTTTGTTCAAAGCATGACAGAGCCGTTTCATCTTTCCGTTTGTGACGGAATGGGCGGCGAAAGCTATGGCGAGCTTGCCTCGGGTATAGCAGTTGAAACAATAGCCGCTCATGCAAGCAATGTTTATGAGAGCGGAGAGGATTTCAGCTTCGCCGTGTCAAACTGCCTTGACGATGCCAATAACCGCATCTGTGCCGAAATAACGGCAAGAGGCAAAAGAATGGGCACAACTCTTGCGGCAATATATGCCGTTAAGGGCAAGGTTATCTGCACCAACATCGGTGACACAAGAATATATCACTATTCCAAAGGTGTTCTTGAGCAGATAAGCTTTGACCATACCCATGCCCAAACAATAGTTGACGCGGGCGAGGTTTCGCAGGATAACATAAGCCAAATCCCCGATGCCAAAAGGCTCACCCGCCACCTCGGCGTTTTTCCCGAAGAAGCAAGCCTTTCACCCAACATCAGTGTTATCGAGGATGTTGACGACGGCGACATAATCCTTCTTTGCAGTGATGGCTTGACCGATATGCTCGGTGATGACGAGATAACGGCAATCCTTTCAACGGGCGAAAGCTCGCAGGATGTTGCAAGCAAGCTTATCCGTGCAGCTCTTGAAAGGGGTGGTAAGGATAACGTAACGGTTATGGCGGCGTTTATGGATGTTGAAGAAACAGCTATATTTACGCCGATTGCTGCCGCAATGGTCGGTGATACCGATGCTGATTATGAGGAAGAATATCGCAACAGCTACGGCTCAAATCAGCTTCCCGACGAGGAAAACCCCGTTTCACCTTATGCAAAGGCTGATGCAAGAGCATATTCAAAGCCAATAGATAGGATTAAAATTATGAAGATTGCCGGAATTGTTCTGGCGGCAATCATTGTTGTTCTTATAGTTGCTCTTTTTGTTAAGGCGCTTGTGAACGGCGGAAACAAGGAAGACGAAACAACTACGACCACACAGTCAACAACATACCCCGTCTATGTTCCGCCGATATATTATGAGCCTGAAATAACAACATGGGTGTTTGAATCCACAACGGAAACAACCGCAGAGTCTACAACCGAATCAACAACCGAAAGCACAACCCGTAAAAGGACTACAACCACTAAAAAGAGGGTTACTACAACTAAAAAGAGAACAACAACCACTCAAAAGCGAACAACCACAACAAAGAGAGTAACCACAACCATGCTGAGCACAACGGTTCCTTCAACAACTGCGGCATCTACCACCACCCAGCCCTCAACAACACAGGCTGCAACCACAACTGCCGCAAACACAACAACAACCGTTCCTACCGCAACAACCGCGGCACCTACCACGCAGGAAGCCAACGCCCCTGATGTTGGAGATATTCTTGATGCTTTTGAAAGCATGGGATATTTACCAACGGGAACAAACGCAGCAAACTGATTAAAAATCAATACCGTATCATTAACTCGTTTTAATGATACGGTATTTTTTCTTTATTTAATTTTCGAAAGTGCCCAAACGGCTATATCCTCATAAACGCGTTTGTTTTCAACCTCGTTGAGAATTTCGTGGCGCATGCCGGGATAAAGCTTGATGGTAACATCTTTTTTGCCCGCCTGCTTCAAATCGTTATAAACTTGTTTAACACCTTTGCCATATGCACCAACGGGGTCGTCCTCGCCCGAAACAACAAGAATGGGGATTTCGTCACAAACATCTTTATACCAATCCTTGCCCGAAACCGCAGTCAAAACAGTGAAAAGGTCTTTGTATCCGGCGGCGGTGAAAAGGTAGCCGCAGTATTTATCGGCTATGTATTTGTCAACCTGTGCTTTGTCGGTTGAAAGCCAGTCAAAAGGTGTTCTGTTTTCGGTCTTTTTATTATAAGGGCCGAACGCCACGCCGTTTATAAACTTACTGCGGTGCTTGCTGCCCTTTGCTTTTGCAATGGCTCCCGCAAGGTGAATTGCAATGGCGGATGCGGGGTTTTTGCCGCTGGTGCCGCAGAAAATGGTGGCTTTTATTCTTTCATCTTTGCCGTAGCGGCGAATGTATTCCCTTGCAACAAATGAACCCATACTGTGGCCGAAAAAGATAACGGGCAGGTCGGGATATTCCGCCTTTATCATTTCGGTCAGCGTTCTTTCGTCCTCAACAAGTGAAGCCCAGCCGCCGTTTTCACCAAAATAACCGAGGTCATCATCACTTTTGACGGATTTTCCGTGGCCGACATGGTCGTTAACCAAAACGGCAAAACCCTTTGCGCAAAGATGGTTTGCAAAATCCTCGTATCTTTCGCCGTGCTCCGCCATGCCGTGTGCAATCTGAAGAATTACCTTGGGTCCGTCTGCGGGCATCCAGCATCTTGCAAAAACATCTGCAACGCCCGATTTTGAGGGGATGGAATATTCTTTTCTGATGATATCCATAATTAAAGCTCCTTTATATAAATCTCTTGAGTCTTTTCTTTAATGTTATGCCAACGCACGAAGCGGCGGCAATTTTAACCGTGTCACCGATGATAAACGGCAAAACGCATACCGTCAGCGCCGTTGCAAAACCGCATTCCGCAAGCTGCACATATCGCACCGTGCCTAATGCATAGCAGACAACGGTGCCTAAAATCATACTGAGCGGATAAACAAATTTTTTGTTTTCGTATTTTTCGGTTAAAAAAGATATTATAAATGCGCAGGGGATATATCCTATTATGTAGCCGCCCGTAAGCCCCGCGATGCATTGAAAGCCGCCCGTGAATGATGAAAAAACGGGCAGACCTGCCGCGCCGAGAAGAACATAAATTATAACGGCGGGCAAGGCTAGCTTTGTGCTTACCGAGCAGGAAACAGTATAAATTGCAAGTGTTGTCAGAGAAATCGGAATTGCTCCCAAGGGGAATGAAAACGGAGCAAGCACGCATATCAAAGCGGCAAGTATTCCGATAAGTGCGGTTTTTTTAGCAGACAATAGGGTTACCTCTCAAAAAGTAATGTAAAGCGAAAACACTTTACATAAGCGGCATTATATAAGTGGTTGATATGTTGTTGATGATATTATCGTTGATGTCTATACCTTTAAGCTTGTAACCTGCAAGCACAGCACCAATCTCCGGCGTAAAGCCAATAAGCTTTACATCGCTAAATCCGTGCTGTGCGGCGAGCTCTGTGAATTTATTCCTGAATATGATATTATTCTGGAAAACTCCGCCCCAAAGACCGACGGGGATATCTGATTTTGCGTTCTTTAAAAGACCGTAAGCTGTGGTAAAAAGCTCCGTTGCCTCTGCTTCAATAATGCCAAGTGCGGTTTTATCACCGTTTTCGGCGCACTTATTAACAAGCCTTGCGAATGCAGCGGTTGTTTTACGGCTCACTTTTTTCTCATAATAAAGGTCAATCAAATCATATATATTGCTTATGGAAAAATATTTGAGGCATTCGCCGACAAGAGCGGTTTCGCCTGCACATTTTTCTGCGGATTTGATTGCTGCTTTGATGCCTGCCAGACCGATTGCGTGGCCGCTGCCTTCATCGCCGAGAATATAGCCCCAGCCGCCCGTGTGGCTGATTTTGCCGTCTGCGCCGCGCATAACCGCCATTGAGCCCGTGCCGCTGATAATGCATGCGCATTCGCCGATGGCATTCATCGCTTCGAGTGCAACAAAAAGGTCGGAATCCATAACGATAACGGCGCTTTCAATAACGCCGCCGCAGAATCTTTCGGTTTCCGAAGCATCTGCTCTTTCGTTAAGGGCAGACATGCCTATAAATGCGCAGGAGTATTTTTTGACGGAAAGTCGGTTTATAATTTCGCTCATTGCAAGCCTGGCATTTTCAAGCCCAACGGAATAATAATTTATGCTTTCACCGCAGGCAGAGCAAACGAAATTGCCGTTTTGGTCAAAAACTGCTGCAGTTGTTTTGCTTCCTCCGCCGTCAACACCAAGGAAAAATTCACGGTTGTTCATGTTGGTCACCTCAAAATCTTTACAAATTATACATTTATTTTTCGTATACCGTTAATCAAAGCATGGTATTATATAACTGCAGAAAATAATAACTACATAACGATATATAACTACTGACAGAAAGGGATGATAATTTAATGAAAAATGCCAAACAGCCGTGCATAATGGTTTGCGTTACAAGCCAGAATTCATGCCAAAGGCTGATTGAAGCGGGTGCACGGATTGCAAAGCAGGAGGGGCTTCCTCTCTCTGTTATAAGCGTTTTTAAAGAAAGCAACGGTCTTAATGCCAACGACGGCGGTGCGCTTGAAACGCTTTTTGCGTGCGCACAGAGAGTTAACGCCACAATGAATGTCTATTTTAACGACAGCCCCGCGCTGGTGGTTGCGGTTGCCGCCAAAAAGAAGCATGCCGCAACGCTTGTTACCGGCTTCCCCGCAGAGGGCAGCAGCGGTTTTATCGCGCACATTCATGAAATACTGCCCGAGCTTCCGATAACGATGGTTGACGGCGATTCAAATGAATATAAAATCATTCCGAATGCCGCTGAATGCGCAAGGTCAGTTCATTGAGATTCCGCCGGAAAACAGCCGGTTAACTGCCTGCCTTAACAAAACATATTCCTCGCCCGAAAGGGCTGGGTTTTTTTTGAGCAGATTTTCTGCGGCAGCGTGAGTTTCTCTTATCGCTTCGCCGTCCGTCATCATATCCGCAATTTTCAATTCGGGCAAGCCGTGCTGACGCGAGCCGAAGAAATCGCCGGGTCCGCGCAGCTTCAAATCCTCATCGGCTATTTTGAAGCCGTCAGATGTAGATGCAAGAATCTTGAGCCTTCTTTCGGTTTCTTCATTCTGTGCGTCGGAAATCATTATGCAGGTGGATTTTTCCGTGCCTCTGCCTATTCTTCCTCGAAGCTGATGAAGCTGCGAAAGACCGAAACGCTCCGCATTTTCGATAACCATTATAACGGCATTCGGAACATCTATTCCGACCTCGATAACCGTTGTTGAAACAAGAAGCTGTGTTTCACCCGATGCGAACGACTCCATAACGGCCTTCTTTTCCGCCGCCTTCATTTTTCCGTGGAGCAAACCCACCCTGAAGCCTTTGAAGAAGCCCTCGGCAAGCTCTTTGTGAAGCTGGGTTGCCGCCGTCAGCTCTGATTCCTCGCTTTCTGCCACAAGCGCACAAACTATGTAGCCCTGCATGCCTTGGCAAAGATGCTTTTTAATGTAGCCGTAAGCGCGCTCGCGTATTTCGGAATTAACAAGAAAGGTTTCAATCTTCTGCCTGCCTTTCGGCATTTCATCGAGTATGCTCAAATCAAGGTCGCCGTAAATAATCAGCGCAAGCGTGCGCGGAATCGGCGTTGCGGACATAACAAGCGTATGCGGATTTTTGCCCTTGGAGCTTAATGAGCCTCTCTGATTAACGCCGAAGCGGTGCTGCTCGTCCGTAACTGCAAGAGCAAGGCTTTGAAACTCAACATCTTTCTGGATAAGGGCATGAGTGCCCACCACGAGGTCTGTTTCGCCGCTTCTGAGAGCGGCTTTTATTTTTTTCTTTTCTGCCGCGGGGGTTGAGCCCGTCAGCAGAGCAATGGAAATATCTGTGTTTTCAAACATTTTTGCAAGGGTTTTATAATGCTGAACGGCAAGCACCTCTGTCGGCGCCATAAGCGCACTCTGACAGCCGTTTTTTGCGCAGTTATAAATTAATGCCGCGCTGACTGCTGTTTTACCCGAGCCTACATCGCCCTGCAAAAGTCTGTTCATAGGCACTTCAAGAGCCATATCCTCTGCCGCCTGAGTGATTGCACGCTTTTGTGCGCCCGTAAGCTCAAAGGGGAGCATAGTGAAAAATTCCTGCGTGTAATCCCTTTGCATGGGTATTGCGTCTGCATGGCGCGACTTGGTTTTAAGCCGCATAAGCCCGAGTTCAAGCAGGAAAAGCTCTTCAAAAATAAGCCTTCTGCGTGCTTCGGAAAGCAAATCCTCGCTTTCGGGGAAATGAATGTTGCGAAGCGCGCTTTCAAGGCTCATCAGGCAATAGCTGTTGCGTATATCCTCGGGAAGCGGGTCTTTGAATTCGACGCACACATCAAATGCCGTTTTAACAAGCTTTTCAATAGCCCGTGAATTCATTCCTGCTGTCTGCGGATAAATCGGGCGCATTCTGCCCTCGCCGCCAAACTCAACAAATTCGGGCGATGTCATGGAACGGTAATAGCCCTTGCCCGTTATTTTGCCGAAAAACAGATATTCCTTGCCTTGCTCTATTTTTTCGGCTGCATATTTGTTGTTAAAAAATGTTATGTCAATCAGGCTTTCACCGTCAGTAACTTCCGTTTTATAAAGGGTCATGCCCTTGCGTATCTTGTGCTCTCTGCATCGCATGCCCGCAATGGCTTTTATGCAAACGTTTTCATTGAGTGGAGCGTCCTTGATTGCAACAATCCTGCTCCAATCCTCATATAC
>JAZSGU010000120.1:0-20520 GCA_045532895.1 Acutalibacteraceae bacterium
GGCGCTGTTTGTATTATTATCTATTCTTTATTATTTCTTATCTATTTTTTAGCTTGAGAGGATATCACAATGAAAAACAAATCAACGATAGTCTTTACAGGTGACATCGGTTTTGACAGATATATGTACGGCAAGTGGAATGACGATGAGCTTATTTCGCCTGAAATTCTTGATTTTTTACACAGTGCGGACCATGTTGTTGCAAATGTTGAGGGCCCTGTTGCGCCGATTGAGCAAAACACAACCAAAGACGGCGCAGCGCAGCTTTTGCACACAATCGACCCAGATGCCGTAAAAGTGCTCAACAAAATGAATGCGGATATCTGGAATATCTGCAACAATCATATCATGGATGCCGGCGAATACGGCATGAAAAGCACTCTTGAAATCGCGAAAGAAAACAACGCAAAAACAATAGGCGCGGGCATGGATATACACGAGGCAAGGAAGCCGGTGATTCTTGACGAAGCGGGCGGCATAGGCATGTTTGGCGTGGGCTACCAGAGGGCATGCAGAAAAGCCGATGAAAACAAGCCGGGCTGTTACAGCTGGAGCGACCTTGACGAAATTCAAAACACCATAAACGAAATAAAAAAGACCTGCCGTTGGTGCGTGGTTGTTGCTCATGCGGGCGAGGAATTCACTCCGCTTCCGTCACCCTACACCAGAGAACGCTATCATAAATATCTTGAAATGGGTGCGGATATTGTTGTGGGGCATCATCCGCATGTGCCGATGAATTACGAAACCGTTGGCGACAAGGTGATTTTTTATTCGCTCGGTAATTTTATTTTTGATACCGATTATCAGCGTTCGCAGTTCAACACAGAGTTTGGTCTGCTCGTGAAGATTAATTTTACCGAAACGAGGTTTTCATGGGAACCCCTGGGACTTGAAATTTTAAGAGATTCCGAACACATCGTAAAAACAGACCTTCCGAGAATATTTGTTGATGTTCAGGAAGAAGAATTCAATCTTCTTTCACCTCTTTCGGCAAAAATGCACATTGCCGCAACAAAGCGTCAGATGACATATCTGAATCCGCAGCGGTTTAAGGATGCAACGGATGCACAATGGGCGGAGCATTTTGCAGAGCCGCTCCGTACGGGTCGTGTGCCGGGCGAAACGCTGGATTTCTTTATTCTTTGCCCCCTTGCCGAAAAGGCAGAAGCGGGAGAATGGAAAAAAAGCAAGCTTGAAGATGTTAAGCAATATATTTTGGAACAGATGTAATTAAAAACAGACATGGCTGATTAACCTGCCATGTCTGTTTTTTTGCAGCAAGCAAAAACATAGTTGCCGCGATAAGGCTGCATGAAACAGAAAAAGCGCGAATGTGCGTGAGATATTACATTTCAGATATATGGAATTATTGCATATTAATCAAATCGGTGCAGATAATAATGTTAAATTATGTTACGAGGTGATTATATGCCTGTCAGACAGGGAAGATACACCTTGCTTTTGCCGTCTGCGCCGAGGATAGAGGGCTATGCTGCGGTTGCGGGCAAAAAAGAGGGCGAGGGACCTCTCGGCGAGGAGTTTGATTATATCTACGCAGATGCATCTGCGGGAGAAAAATCTTGGGAAAAGGCTGAGAGCGTTATTCACCGCGATGCAGTTTCGCGCGCAATAACCAAAGCGGGTATTTCCGCGCAGGATGCTGATGTTATTTTTGCCGGAGATTTGCTTGACCAATGCACCGGCACTACCTTCGGTATAAGAGAGCTCGGCATTCCGTTCGCGGGAATGTACGGCGCTTGTTCTACGATGGCTCTTTCCATGGCGGCGGCAGCCGTTTGCGTTGACAGCAGGATTGCCGATATTGCGGTTGCTTCCACATCGTCGCATTTCTGCTCTGCGGAAAAACAGTTTCGTATGCCTCTTGAATACGGCGGACAGCGTACCCCTACAGCGCAATGGACAGTTACGGGAGCCGGAGCGGCGGTGGTAGGCAGACGCCAAGGCAAAGCCAAAATAGAGAAAGCAATCATCGGCAGAATTCAGGACTACGGCATCAAAGACCCCAATAATATGGGTGCGGCAATGGCACCCGAAAATGTTAAACTAACACCATAGGCACGGCAAATGCATTTTAATATCCGTTTTCTTTTCGTGTTTACAATAAGTCTTAGGAAAAGTATGGCATAAAAGGCTGATAAAAACCCAAAATATCTGTAAACAACGAATGGAGAGCGATTTAATGTTAAACAGCTTTGAACTTGAACAATGCCGTAAAGCGGAAATTATTTCTTGCGATGTGAATTCTTTGACAGATTTGAAAACCGTCAGCATTGATACCCAAAAAACAGGAAATGAAAGAATCATAAGCTTTGTTGAGCAGGTAAAGAATCCGTATCTTTTTAAAGTGGGGGATACGGTTGTTAAAGTTGTTTACGGAAACGGAAAGGATATAACAAATGCGCTTGCAGACCTTATGCGTTAAAAAGGAGACAGCATTGTTATGGATAACAAAAAACACGCAGAACGCCGCGAATGGTCTGTGCAGGTGAACTCAACCTGGAGGGCTGCTTTATATATCAGATTATCCCGCGAGGACGGCGACAAAAAAGAAAGCTGTTCGGTCACTTCTCAGCGCGCAATTCTTAGGGAATACTTAAAACTTCATCCGGATATTGAGTTTTATGATTTCTATATTGATGATGGCTGGTCGGGAACAAGCTTTGACCGCCCCGATTTTAACCGAATGATGCAGGATATTTATTCGGGCAATGTGAACTGTGTAATAGTCAAGGATTTATCCCGATTCGGCAGAAATTATACCGACGCAGGCTACTATCTGGATAATGTTTTTGTTCGTCTGAGAGTCAGATTTATTGCACTTAACAACGGCGTTGACACCTATTCAAACAGCATGAATGCCGCAACGCAGTGCATTTCGGTCGGTGTTACAAATGTTATCAACGAGAGTGTGGCTGCAACAACATCCGTAAATGTCAGAGGAACTCTCAATGCCAACAGAGAAGCAGGCAAATTTATCGGTTCATTTGCAACATACGGATATATGAAAGACCCTGAGGACCGCAGCAAACTGATTATTGATGAAGAAGCGGCAGGAGTAGTAAGACTGATTTTTGAAAGGTTTCTTTCCGGTGAGAGCATACTCGGTATCACCAAAGACCTTAATGAAATGGGAATTCCGAATCCTTCAATGTATAAGCGGCTGAAAGGTTTTAATTACAAGCATCCCACAGGCAAAATCAATGATGGGCTGTGGCCTGACAGTTCCGTTCGCCGTATATTGAAAAATGAAATGTATATCGGCAATATGGTGCAGGGCAAAAATACCACAATCAGTTATAAAATAAAGCAGTGCGTTGCCGTTCCCAAAGATGAATGGTATGTTGTTGAGGGCACGCACGAAGCAATAATTGAAAAGGATATGTTTGAGAGAGCGCAGGCTCTTTTTAACCGAAACACCCGAAAACCTCCGCAGGAAAAGGAGCTCAATCTGTTTGCAGGGCTTGTCCGCTGTGCAGACTGCAACCGTGTAATGAATAAGAAAAGCAACAAGCACCCTTACGGAGAATATCACTATTACCGTTGTGTTACAAAACGAAGGATGAAAAAAGGCGGGTGCACCAACCATACAATCCGCATTGACAAGCTTGAAGAGGCGGTGCTTGTTTTTCTTCAGAAAATGGTTGCGGTTGCGGCTGAATATGATGATATTATTGAGCGAATAAATTCGAGCAATGAAAGAAAAAAGAAATCAGAGAGCCTTGAAAAATCGCTTATAACACAAACTAAAGAACGCGAAAAATGCACGCAGATGCTCACGGAGCTTTATCCCGACTGGAAAAACGGAATAATTACTTGGGAGGAGTATGCTTCAATCAAAGAATCAATCCATGGCAAAATTAAAAAATTGGATGCATCAATCGAAACTCTTAAAGCTGCTGCAGATGAATACGAAAAGGGAGTTGACGGTGAAAACCGTTTTATCGCAAGCTTTAAAAAGCTTGGCACAATCGAAAAACTCACAAGACCTGTTTTAACCGAGCTTATCGAAGAAATCCTTGTTCACGAGGGCGGAAATATCACCATTAATCTTAAATTCAGAGACGCCTTTGCCCGTGTAACGGAATATATAGAAATGAACAAGGATATTGCAGAAGATGCAGAAAAAAGACCTGCATAGCTGAATTGCATTGTTATCTTTACGGGTAATAATGCAATTTTTTGCTGATTTCGGGTATAAAAACGATAAAGTTATTTTTAATAACTTGTTAATTGTTGTTTTTTTATTATTTATATGGTAAAATATAATATAATAATTTAAATTTTTTCTTGGATGGGTGCTTTTATGAAAAAGAAATCAAAGAAAAAGAGAATACTTGCAATACTCCTGCTGATTCCTTTTGTGCTTATAATCGGCACGGTTGCGGGCATTGCATTACCTTTGATAATCAGTTATAACAACAATGCCTATGAAGATGTTGATATTGTTGAGAGAAGCGATGAATATGTTGTTCCCGAAAAAGACCCGCAGCCTGAAGAATGGGCAGATGTTACGCTCAGAGAAGAAGATGTCGGCAGGGATATAACAACAGGAGAAACCCTTGCAAACAGCGTAAACAAGGGCGGAAGCAGCGGCCAGAAGGGTGACGGTCTTGACAGAAACGCGTCTTTCGGCAGAAATGAAAATGTAAAGAGTGTTTACGGAAAAACACCGATTTATAAAGTGGAAAAGAAAGACCCGAATATTGAAAATATTCTTGTTCTCGGAACGGATTCACGAGATGTTACTAAGGAACGTGGCAGAAGCGATGCCATGATTGTTGTTTCCTACAACAAAAAAACGGGTTCAATCAAAATGATTTCCATTCTCCGAGATTCGCTTGTTCCCATTGAAGGCAGAGGTTGGAACAGAATCAATGCAGCCTATTCGTTTGACGGAGTAGGACTTGCCGTAAATACCGTAAACCAGCTTTTTGACTTGGATATTCAAAGATTTGTTGTTGTTGATTTCAACGGTGTCACCGATTTTATTGACAAGGCGGGCGGAGTAACAATCAGCCTTACACAGAAAGAGGTTGATTACATGACCAACTACAGCAGCGGCACGATAAAATACAATGTCGGTCCGAATAATTTTAACGGTGACAGAGCGCTCATTTACATGAGAATCCGTAAGATAGACAGCGACTTCAAGCGTACCGAAAGGCAGAGAAAGGTTATTGAAACTCTCGCAAAGAAGATAATTACCGAAAAGAGTCTTTCGGAGATATACGGCTTAACCGATTTCGCATTCGGACTTGTCAAAACAAATATCAGCCTTACTGAACTGACATCGGTTATAGGAAACATTGCAACGAATGCCTTGCAAAACGGTCTTGATATGGAATCGCATCATGTGCCATTCAGCGATGCCTATACCTATAAGTATTATAACGGCATGGCGATTGTTTCGTTTGATATCAATGATGCCGCAAGAAGAGTGAATAAAATAATTTACGGATAAGGTGAATTTATGTTAGCTCAGAATGTTAATCTAAACGGAAAAACCGTTCTTGTTACGGGCGCGGCGGGTTTTATCGGCTCAAACCTTGTTATGGAGCTTCTGCGTACCGTGGATAATATAAAAATAGTCGGCATAGACAATATGAACGATTATTACGATGTTTCAATCAAGAAGTACCGTCTGATGGAAATGGTCAATCTGGCAGCTCAAAAAATAAAAAGCGAATTCATTTTTATCAAAGGCAATATTGCCGACAGGGGGCTTATCGACGAATGTTTTGAAAAATACGATTTTGATGTTGTTGTCAATCTCGCCGCTCAGGCGGGTGTGCGTTATTCAATCACAAATCCCGATGTTTATATAGAAAGCAATATTATAGGTTTTTATAATATTCTTGAGGTTTGCCGCAATCATCCCGTTGACCATCTTGTTTATGCTTCTTCATCAAGCGTTTACGGCTCGAACAAAAAAATTCCATACAGCACCGATGATAAGGTGGATAATCCCGTCAGCCTTTATGCGGCAACAAAGAAGAGCAACGAGCTTATGGCTCATTCCTATTCAAAGCTTTATAATATTCCCTCAACGGGTCTTCGCTTTTTTACCGTTTACGGACCTGCGGGCAGACCGGATATGGCCTATTTTGGCTTCACAAACAAGCTCAGGGCAGGAGATAACATTCAGATTTTTAACTTCGGCAACTGCAAGAGAGATTTCACCTTTGTTGGCGATATTGTAGAGGGCGTAAAGCGTGTTATGCAGAGCGCACCCGAAAAGGAAACCGGCGAGGACGGGCTTCCTATTCCGCCTTACAGAGTTTATAATATAGGAAATAACAGTCCCGAAAACCTTCTCGATTTTGTTGATATTCTTCAGCAGGAGCTTATTCGTGCAGAGGTGTTACCCGCCGATTATGATTTTGAGGCTCATAAACAGCTTGTTCCCATGCAGGTCGGCGATGTGCCTGTTACATACGCAGATACATCTGCACTTGAAAAAGATTTCGGGTTCAAACCGTCAACATCCCTTCGTGACGGTCTTCGCAAATTTGCAGAGTGGTATAAAGAATTTTATATGTGAGGTTTGATTATGGATAATAAAAAATTCAGTATAAAGCAGGGGTATGTTGCCAGAGAAATTGCGGGGGAGTATATAGCAGTGCCGGTTGATTCCTCATGCGGAACGAATATTGTTATTTTGAATCCCGCAAGCAAATTCCTTTGGGATGAGCTTTCAACAGAGAGAAGCTTTGATGAACTTCTTGATGCACTTCTTAAGAATTACGATGTTTCGAAAGAAGAGGCAGAAACAGATTTAAAAGAATTCCTTATGCAGCTTATTGAAAACGGATTACTGAAATAAAAAAAGACTACAAATCAGTCAAAAAGGCAGATTTGTAGTCTTTTTGTTTGAGCAGAAAAAGAATAATTATTTTAGTGTTTATAGACTTTAGAATGAACATAATCCTTTTTAAATAATCTGCGAATAGTCCGTTCTAAAGAAAACTCTTTATGTGATTTTTGAGAAAACATTTTATTTGATTCTTTTTTTTCAAAGAAAACATTTCTTAGCTTGTTTTCCAAAACGGTATTTTTAAGTAAAGGGGTTCTGGTAATCCAGTCTCCTGTGTCTTTCTCTACTATATAAATATCTATAGGTAAATCTGAAAGTTCTTTATAATGAGAAATATAAATAATGTGGTTTAGCGGACAAAAACTTTTAATAAAGGAATCTATTTTTTTGTAGTTATCAGTTATATAGTTTATATCATTTTTTGAAATTATATATCTAAAAAACAAAGTAGGTTCGCATATATCATTCTCAAATCGATTAATGCGGCGTTTATATTTTTCCTGAACAGACGATAATTGTGATTTCAATGATTGAAACTTGTTGAAATCATGAAAAAAAGAAAACTTATAAATATTGTTATAATATCTGCCTCTGTTATCGTTGTGTTGATATAAAACATCGTATGATAAAAAGTCAGAAAAATTGTTTTCAATAGCAGAAATAACGCCGGAAAAATCAAAAGCAAAAAGCCAATCAAAAGGATAAGCACAATCTCTCAATCCTAATCTTTTTAAATCTTCAGACACAAAACAGTTTGCACCTAATGAAACAAAGTGCTTGTAATTTACTGACAATATAACGCACGCCTTTCTGTTTTTTAAAAATTATTTATCTGACAGTTCAAAAAGCTTCAGGTCTGAATAGATATCCATTCTTTCCGATGCTTCTTTTGCGACCTTTTGAGGACGGATTTTCGGGCGTTTTCCGAAAATTGAACGGATTATATATCTTCCGCCAAAGAAAACCCAGCCAATCGGCAACAGAATCTTAAATTTCTTTGCCGATTTCCAATGTTTATAAACTATGCTGTTGGCAGAAATAAAGAATTGCCTTAACATAGAAATTTCTCTATCATTTTTGTCTGTTATCAACAGGCTTTCGTGGCTTCTGTCGGCATTTTTTTGGCCGAAGTTGCCGCCGATAATGATATCGATGAGAATGTAGTCTGCAAGCTTTTTATCAGCATCTTTTGCCCAATTCATGCCCGTCAGCCCGAGATATTCGCATGAAATGAATGTCATTATTTTTGCAAACTCCCAAAGACCTATATCTTTGAAGGCTTTCTCAAACATTTCAAGGAATTTTGCTTCGCCTACGGTATTCAGGAATACTGCCCAGTCACACAGATGACGAAGCCCTAAGCCGTCACCCGTCAGATGGTGGCACATATGGAGAAGAATAATCAGCCCGTGGTGATAAGCCGAGGGTACTGTTATATTTCCAAGCTCAGTTTTTGCCGTTTCGGAATTTTCAAGAAGCCCCGAAAGATGCTTTCTTACCTTAACGCCTGCTTTGCCTTGAGGAATACCGGAAGGCTGGAAGTGCATTTCACATCGGCATACCTTACCGAGATAAACATCATGCACATCGTGGTTTTTGCCTGTTGATTCGTATCCTTTTTCAATAAGAACTCTGTTTGCTTCTTCAAAATTATCTGTGTCAACAAGGAAATCAACATCGCCCATTGAACGCATAAGCGGGTCGGAATAATAGAGTGCGGAGGCAAAGCCTTTGAGAATTGTGCAGGGGATACCTGCATTTTTCATTATGTCGCAGATACGCACATGCTCAAAGTCTGCCTTTGCATTATCTGCAAGGGTCTGAGTCAGTTTTTTTCTGATATATTCACATTTACCGATTTTAAGGATATCTTCATTTGAGTTGTGAAATGCCATGAGAGTAACCGCTTGTGCGTATGCTTCGCCCCAGACCGCATTTATATTGTCCTCATTGAGGTCAATATTGCGCCCTGCATTGAAAAGATTGTTTGCGAGCATATCAAGCAAAACTTTTTCATGTTCTCTTAATTCGGCATTTTTAATACCCATTATTTATCACACAACTTCAAAAAATGTATCGGGTTTTTCGGGGTCAAACTGTTCGTTTGCCCACATGAGAGTAACGAGATTATCTGTTTCGGAAAGATTTATTATATTGTGGGTAAATCCGGGGAGCATATGAACCGCTTCGGGTTTATCGCCTGAAACACGGAATTCAAGCACCTTATCTGTGCCGATTTCTCTTTGCTGAATAAGCGCGGTGCCCGAAACAACAATGAAAAATTCCCATTTTGTGTTGTGCCAGTGCTGTCCCTTTGTTATTCCCGGGTTGCTTACGTTAACCGAAAACTGACCGCAGCTTGCGGTTTTTAATATTTCGGTGAAACTGCCTCTGGCATCGCTGTTCATTTTAAGAGGAATGCTCACCTTTTCTTCGGGAAGATATGAAAGATACGTTGAATAAAGCTTCTTAGCGAATGAATTATAGGGGATTTCAGGCATAACAAGAGTCTGACTCTGTGCCTTGAAGCTTTCAAGAAGCTCAACAATTTCGCCGAGAGTCACCCTGTGAGTAACTGAAAAACCGCAGAAATTTCCGTTTCTTGTTTCTTTGCTCTCAAGCGCATTAAGCATTTCGTCAACAAAATCGTCGATATAGAGAAGCTCAAGCTCTACAGAAGGGTCGTTGACGGTTATTGGCAAATCCTTTGCAATGTTGTTGCAGAAAGTAGCAACGGCTGAATTGTAGTTGGGTCTGCACCACTTACCGAAAAGATTCGGCAATCGGTAAATAAGAGCCTTTGCACCCGTTTCTTTTTCATAGTCAAAAAGCATATTTTCAGCTTCAAGCTTGCTCTTTCCGTATTCCGAGCCTGCAAATCTGCCCTCAAGAGTAGCCTGCACCGAGGATGAAAGCATGATCGGCGCCTTGTTTAAACAAGCTCTCAATTCGTCGAGAACAATGCCGAGAATGCCGTAATTGCCCGAAAACTCGCTTGTTTCCTTGGGGCGGTTAATGCCTGCAAGGTGGAAAACAAAATCTGCTTTTGAGCAGTATTCATGAAGTTCCGCGGGCGTTGAATCGATGTCACATTCAAAGATTTCATCAATCTTAATCTTAGGTCTTGTTTTGTTTTTGCCGTCTTTTATGTTGCGGAGATTTGAGGCAAGGTTTCTGCCTGCAAATCCTTTTGCACCTGTAATAAGGATATTCATTAAAACTTTCTCCAAACCATTTTATTGACTATTCCCGTATAGCTTTGAACGAGCCTTACGATTTTATCGGAAACGTTTTTATCCGTGTAATCGGGAACGGGAGTTGCAAATTCTTCGTTGCCTGTAAGTTCTGCTGCGGTTTCAACCGCCTGAAGCAGGTTGTTTTCGTCAATGCCTGCAAGCACGAAGCAACCCTTGTCCAACGCTTCGGGTCGCTCTGTTGACGTTCTTATGCAAACTGCAGGGAAGGGTTTGCCGATGCTGAGATAAAAACTGCTTTCTTCAGGAAGAGTACCGCTGTCCGAAACAACGGCAAATGCACCAATCTGCAAGCGGTTATAGTCGGAAAATCCGAGGGGCTCATGCATGATGATTCTCTTGTCAAGCACGATGTCGGAATTTTCAAGCCTTTTTCTTGAACGGGGATGGCATGAATAGAGAATAGGCATATCGTATTTTTCCGCAAGTGAGTTCAATGCGTTGAACAGAGAGCGGAAGTTCTTTTCTGTGTCGATATTTTCTTCTCTGTGCGCCGAAAGAAGAATATACTTTTTTTCCTCAAGACCGAGCTTATCAAGAATATCGCTCTTAAGGATTTTATCAATGTTTGCATTCAGCACCTCTGCCATAGGTGAACCCGAAACATAGGTTCTTTCTTTGGGCAGACCGCATTCGGCAAGATATCTTCTTGCGTGTTCGGAATATGCAATGTTTACATCGGAAATGATATCAACAATTTTTCTGTTTGTTTCTTCGGGAAGGCATTCATCCTTGCAACGGTTGCCTGCTTCCATATGAAAAATAGGAATGTGAAGCCTTTTTGCACCTATAGCCGAAAGACAGCTGTTTGTGTCGCCGAGAACAAGAAGCGCATCGGGTTTTATTTCTGCCATAAGTTCATATGAAGAAGCGATTATGTTGCCGACTGTCTGTCCGAGGTTTTCGCCGACACAGTTAAGATAAACATCAGGCACATCAAGACTTAAATCCTCAAAGAAAATACCGTTGAGCGTATAGTCGTAATTCTGACCCGTATGGGCAAGCACACAGTCAAAATGCTTACGGCATTTCTTGATAACCTCGGAAAGACGGATAATTTCAGGCCTTGTTCCGACGATTATGAGAAGCTTCAGCTTTCCGTTATTCTTAAAATCAACATCGTATTTTATCATGAGTTAAACTCCTCAAGTCTTTCTCTGATGTAGTCGAGTTCAAGAAGTTTTTCTTTGACTTCTTCAACATTCAGAAGTTTTGTGTTGTTGCTGTTGAATTCAGTGAGTTCCGCGCGCTTTACATTACCGTCGGAGAAATATTTATCGTAGTTAAGCGATCTGTTGTCGGCATGAACACGGAAGAACTCGCCCATATCTTCGGCTTTTGCACATTCCTCGTTTGTGAGAAGTGTTTCATACATCTTTTCACCGTGGCGAATACCGATAATCTTGATATCTTCCTTTTTACCGCCGAAAAGCTCGCAAACGGCCTCTGCCTGAGTCTGAATTGTGCAGGCGGGTGCCTTGCGTACGAATATATCGCCGCTTTCACATTCCTTAAATGCAAAAAGAACAAGGTCAACTGCTTCTTCAAGCGACATGATAAAGCGTGTCATGTCGGGATTTGTTATGGTGATGGGCTGACCGTTTTTTATCTGGTCAATCCAAAGGGGCACAACAGAACCTCTGCTGCAGAGAACGTTGCCGTAACGTGTGCAGCAGATTTTTGTTTTATTGGGGTCAACATTTCTAGCCTTTGCGGTTGCGACTCTTTCTTCAAGGGCCTTGGTGATGCCCATTGCATTAATGGGGTATGCCGCTTTGTCGGTCGAAAGGCAAATAACGGATTTTACGCCGGCTTCAACCGCTGCGGTCAAAACGTTATCGGTGCCGATAACGTTAGTTTTTACAGCCTCCATGGGGAAAAATTCGCAGGAGGGGACCTGCTTTAATGCCGCCGCATGGAAAACATAGTCAACGCCGACCATAGCACCTCTGAGTGAATCAATGTTACGCACGTCGCCTATATAAAACTTAATCTTGTCAGCAACCTCCGGCATTTTAGCCTGGAATTCGTGTCGCATGTCATCCTGCTTTTTCTCGTCACGGGAAAAAACACGGATTTCCTTTATATCCGTTTTGAGAAAGCGGTTAAGAACTGCGTTGCCGAACGAACCTGTGCCGCCTGTTATAAGTAAGGTTTCACCTTTGAAATCATACATTGTTATCATCTCCGTTAATTTGTTCTATGCAGGGTAAAACAGCGTTACCCCATGTCTTGAACCAGTGTTTTAATTTAAGTGATTTGTCGCTGTGCTCAACGGTAAAACGAAGAGCATTAACACGGTCGTAAAGCGTTATGCTTCCTGATTTATCTTCATCATAAAGCATTACATCAACCGTATATTTGCCGGGTACAAGATAAGAAGTGTCAAAAGCAAACTCAGCAGAGTTTATACCTTTTTGGTTTTTTAATTCACCGCCGAAAATAACACCTACGGGGGTGGCGTCAATTCCGCTTACGACCATTTTCATCAGTACTCTTTCGGTATCATTTTCGCTTTTCCATTCTATGCGGAATGGGAAAACATCACCGTATTCAATATTGCATGTTTTGGATTCATACATGTGAAGATTCTGAAGAAGATGTTTTAGGGTGCATTTCGGATGCCTTTTTGAATTTGAAGTATCAAAGAATGTTGTATTGTCAAGATTTTCATCCTGCATATAAACTGCAATAGCTTCTTCCGTTTCACCTTCAAAAGCAACCTGCCCGTGAGAAAGCACAATACAACGGTTGCAAAGGCTTTTTACCGTTGCCATATTGTGGCTGACATAAAGAATGGTTCTGCCCTCTTCCTCGGCAACCTTTTTCATTCTGTCGATGCATTTATTTTGGAACGCCACGTCGCCAACGGCAAGCACCTCGTCCATAATCATAATTTCGCTGTTAAGGTGCGAGGCAACAGCGAACGCAAGCTTAACTTTCATACCGCTTGAATATCTTTTAACGGGAGTATCAATAAATTGACCGACTTCGGAAAACTCAACAATTTCATCGAATTTATTGCTGATTTCGGCTTTACTCATACCCAAAATCGCGCCGTTGAGATAAACGTTCTCTCTGCCGGTGAGTTCGGGATGGAAGCCCGTTCCGACTTCAAGCATACTTGTTATTCTGCCGTTGAGATATATGTTGCCCTTTGTGGGTGCTGTAACACGGCAAATCAATTTAAGAATAGTTGATTTGCCTGCACCGTTTCTGCCGATAATGCCGACCGTTTCACCTTTTTTGATATCAAAAGACATATCGTTAATGGCAAGAAAACGTTCGTTTTTGCCGTGTGCCTTTTCGCCTATTTTTAAGTTAGGGTCTTCTTTGTGGAACATTTTCGCAAGCTTTGACTGGATTTCTCCCTTGAGTGTTGCGCCGCCTATTGCACCGAGGCGGTATTCCTTTGAAACATGCTCAACTCTTATTGCTAATTCTTCCATACCGCACCTCACACCGTATCCATAAAGGTTTTTTCGGATTTGCTGAACATCAGCGCACCGACTACCGCAATTAAAGCTGTTGTTACCCAACTGATGGCATAGAACAGCCAGTCCACATCACCCGTGCCAAGAAAACCGTAACGGAAAAGATTAATGGCAGGAGTAACTGGATTAAGCATATAAATGCTGTATAATGTGCTTCCGGGTGCAAGCTGTGAGCGGCTGAACATGTCATAAGCAACGGGGGAGCAGTATGACCAAAGGCTGACACCAAAGCCGACAACCATTGCAAGGTCGCGGTATTTTGTTGTAAGCGCCGAGATAATCATACCAAAGCCCATTCCGAGAATTGCAAGTTGAATGAGAACAAGCGGGAACATAAGAATGAGTATGTTAGGCCTAAGTCCTGCGTCGGTAATAAGATAGTAAACCATAAAGCAGAGCATGAAGGCGAACTGAATAAAAAAGCCGATAAACTGTGAAATAGCCGTAGAAATCGGCATTACAAGACGCGGGAAATAGACCTTGCCGAGAATTCCGGAATTTCCCGTAAAGGTATGAGAGGTTTCGGAAAGGCAGCTTGCAAAGAGTGTCCATACAATTGTACCGGAAAGATAGAATATGAAGTTAGGTACACCTGATGCACCAAGCCCTGCGATGTTACCAAAAAAAACAGAGTAAACAACCGTTGTGAAAAACGGCTGTATAACCGCCCAGGCAGGTCCTAAAATTGTTTGCTTGTATCTTGCGACAAAGGTTCTGCGCACAAACAGAAAGATAAGGTCTTTGCAGTTTTTCAGACCTTTTATATCCATGCTAAATGCGCTGTTGCTTGATTTGACAACGGTTGTCCATTTTTGTTCTGTCATAATTATCTCCTATATTTTTGCGGTAATTCTATCCAATCGCCTGCTTTGATTTCCCACTCATCATAAAAAGGCAGCATATTGCCATGATGAAAAAAAGTCATTTCTCCCACAGCGAGCATATCTTTCCAAACATTAAAATCTACCCTGAGAACAGGTATTCCCTTTGATAGTTTTTCAGCTATAGCAACCATTTCATCAAAGAATATAGGCTTTTCGTATATATCCCCTGCTTCTTCTTTATCTACAAGGCTGACGTGGTTCCATTCGGGAGTATAATAATCTTCTTTGAGGTTACCTGTAAATCTTTCTGCATATAGAGCGACCAAACGCACCTTGCCGTTAAAACACATTAATTTATAATCTACAGTGTTTTCACCTTCTTTTGGATACATGAATTTTTCACAGATAATTTTTCTCGGCACATTTTTATAAGGCCATTCACGAAGCTTTTTATAGTAATCTCTGCTCAAACGAAAAGCGAGTTCTTTTTTTGTTTTTTCAATATCGAGCTTACTCTTATCTCTGCAGATAATAACACCGTTATCATGGTTGCATTTAAGCACGAATTCATTCGGAAGAGAATCAAAGTCTATTTCCTCTGGAGAATTCCAGACGCCCAGAAGAGGAACAAGATATTGAGCGCCGATTCTTTCTGAAATATATTCTCTTGCTTTGTACTTGTCAACCATAACGGTATATTCAGGCCTACGGTCATAAAGTTTAAGCCAGTTGCCTTTTTCGTTAAAAGTTTTCGGAGTTTTAAGATTGAGTTTTTTACCGGTTCGTAATTTGAATAGTTTTTTTAAGTATATTTTATCTGGAAGTATGCAAGTATAAAGTCCATCTACGGTAAAGTATTTTTTATACCAATTTATGATTCTTTTCTTCAATTTATATAATTTTTCAATCAGAGACATAGTTTTTAATACTCCTTGGTAAGATTAAAACCATCTGTTGGGTATTTTGAAGGATATGCATTCAGTATTCTGTTTAGCTTCAAATTACCCGGAAACGGGGTTGTATCTCTGTATATTCCGTTTTCATGCCATTCTTCTTTCCAATATATTTCGCTTTTATATCTCAAAGGCAGGCGGTTATTGAGAACGAATTTGTTATCAAAAGGCAGAGAATCAAATTCTTTGATTTCCTTTTCCGTGCATAAATCCATTCGAGAAAACTTCAAAATGATATTGTCAAAATTAACCCGTTCCTTGCGTCTGTTCCATTTTTCTTCGGCTTCTTCTTGCGTCTTATAGTGAAGAAAAACGATTTCCACATCATCAAGAATGCCGATTGGTTTATCTGTTTGGTTGCGTTTTTTGATTTCTTCATAATATTTTGATTCTTCGGGATTAATAAAACGAAGAGGGATGTCAAGATATTTTCGCAAATCCGAAACAAATTTAATATAGTCGGGAGCGAAGAAATAAAGGCCTGCGGTCGGAGAAAGATATGGCATATCAAGATACTGATACAGCCTGCCCGCCCAGCAATTATTTGAAATAACCGAAAAGTTTTTGTTTTTTACAGAGCGTTTGACAAAAAATCTTCTTATTTCATAACCGCAGGAACAAAGCTTTTCACGAAGAACGTTTAGGATTTTATTTAGTTTTCTTTTCAAAAACTTTCCTCTCATAATTCCCTCATAATATCAGCTGAATTCTTCAATTATTTCTAACCATTTGCCGGCAATAGCTTCAACTTTATGGGTTTCTCTTACCTTTGCTGCATTTTCAGAGCATTTTTTTGAAAGCTCTTCATCTTCTGCCATACGGCACATTGCGCAGACGAGAGCGTTCATATCGTTCATTGGCACAAGAAGGCCGTTTTTGCCATCTTTTATCATCTCTCTCGCACCGCCGCCGAGACAATCTGTGCAAATGCAAGGCAGACCAATTGCCATTGCCTCAATCATTGAGTTTGAAAGACCTTCAAACTCGGAAGAAGAAACAAATGCTGCGCAGTCACGAATAACAGAATGGATATCTCTTCTTGGCGGAAGTATTTTTATGTATTCTTCGGCATTCAAGAAGGAAATCATTTCCAGATAATTCACCTTAAGCTCTTCCTCGTGTTTTTCAACCGTGTTTCCGTATATTTCAAGAGTATAATCAGGATAAGCTTTGTGGAATTCAACAAAAGCATTTATCATCAGCGGAAGATTTTTTTGCTCTGCAATTCGGCAGAAGTTGACAACAACTTTTCTTCTTTGACCTTTAAAAGGTTCGGGAAGATTTGCTTTTACAGGGTTGTTGATAACAACGGCGTTTTTCAGCCTTCCTTCAAAGAACGCAAGCTCATCTTTTGTTTGTAAAACAGCGCCATCGGCTTTTGAAAGCATTTTAAAAATCCGCTCTTTTTCCGCAGCTTCCTTTGAGAATTCAACTTCGGGAGCATTTCTTTCGGCATAAATAATTTTAGAATCTATCCCCTTTGTGCCGTAAAAGATATCTTCATAATATGATATTCCGAAAGGAATATAAATACAGTCAGGGTTGCATATAATGAAAGTTGAGATATCGTTACTTCTTCTTATTCCCCTTATTTGAAGCGCAAGCGTTCTGTCCCATTCACAGAAAAATTTTGAAATATACCGTAAGTATTTTAAAAAACGTATTTTCAGTTTCCTTCTTTTTAAATGTTTCCGGACTTTGTTGTTATTGATATGTTCAGCAACATAATCTTTCAGCGAAACTATGCTGACATTTTTATGATGCTCAAAAAACACATTTTCAGCGATATCTTTTGTGACAAGAATTGTACATCGGTGTCCTGCTTTTGCAAATTCGTTGGCAAGATTTGTTGAGCGCATCGGCACACCGCCGTTTTTATAATTGCCAACAACAAAAACAATGTGTTTCATTAAATCACCAACTTTATTTCAGCTTTTTAAATAAATTTCCGAATATTCTACTGTTAATAAGCTTCCTCGCAAAAGGTTTATACTTATCTCGTTTAAACACAAAAGCCCAATATTTAAGATAAACAGATAAACCTCTTTTTTTGCACAAGCCGTCAAATATCGCTTGATAATATTTGCTGAGTTTTTCTTTTTCTATATAAGGCAAGGCCGCCTGTATTACTTCGTCACGTGCAACTTCGTTGAGCTTTTTTATTTTGTCCGAAAAAGATATAACCTTGCTTTCCCACTCGTTTTTAACACCCGATGCTGCAAAAAAGAATGCGCATAAATGCATTTGTTTGCTCAAATCCTGCTTTTTATATCCTTCAACGTCTTTATAGAGGACATCGATAAGAGGTCGGATAAGCTTCCAATAGTTTTTTGTGTATCCTCTTGAAAGGGAGTTTGCATTTTCAACAGTTCTGTTGTGATACAGATATTTGTTGTTAAGAGAAACATATTTTTGTGCACAAAGTGTTGTTTCAAATGTAAGCTGCAAGTCTTGGCTGCGTCTGAAATTTCTTCCGAAGGATATACCGTTTTCCCGGATAAGAGCAAGTTTATAAATTCTGAGGCAATTGCTCCAACGTATAACAGAGTTCGACCCCTTTTGACTTATTCCTGCAAGTGTTCGCGGAAGGATTTCCTTTTCTATTCCATTTCTGTCGTAAATGCCCGGTTCAAGGTGCATTCGGTCTGTTTCGCTATCGTTGAAAAAGCAGTTACAGAAAACGATATCTGCATTTTCTGTTGTGGCAGAAGTATACATTTCTTCATACATATTAAGTTCAAGCCAGTCATCAGAGTCAACGAAGCCGATATATTCTCCGTTTGCTCTTTCAATTCCATCCTGACGAGCGGCAGCAAGTCCTTCATTTTCTTTTTTATAGTAAATAATGCGGCTGTCCCTGCTTGCGTATTCCATACAGATTTCAGATGAACCGTCTGTTGAACCGTCATCAATAATTATTATTTCTATATTTTTTAATGTTTGGCCTATGATGCTGTCAAGGCATTTAACTAGATATTTTTCAGCATTATAAACCGGAACAACAATGCTTACAGCGATATTGTTACTCATACTATTTTCTCCGAAAATTAGTTTTTCTTATTTCTGTTTTTCTTTATTACAAACAAATATGGGACATATGCCAAAGGAATGTTAAGAAGAATTTTTAAAATTTTAATTGGATTTTTTTGTTTTGCAAGACCGAAATATGATATTTCAACCCATTTTTTCCAAAGAATTTTTTTCATTTTCCTTTGGTCATACACTTTATATCTTTTATTTTGAGATAAAAGCATCTTTATCCACTTTTTGCATTTGATATCATATGGTTTGCGGCTGTAAAGAAAATCCTTGTGAATGCTTTCGTATTCTTTGCCCGGCTTAATATTAAGCTTATCAAGCTGTTCCTGCATAATTTGAATTGCAATATTATTCTGAAGATCTTTTCTGTCGTTTGAAACCGCCTTACCGTGAACACGGTAATTAAGAAGAGTTTCGGGAATGTTTGCACATTCCGCAACTTCGCTGCAGCTTACCCACATACGGTAATCCTGTGCGAGAGGATAGTTTTCATTGTATTTTAAATTATATTTAAGCAACAAATTGCGATTAAACATTGCGGTTGGATGCACTATGTTTGGATAATTGCCGAAAAGAAGGTGGATGCGGAAGCTTTCTCTTTCCGGAATTGTTCTGCACATATACTTGTGGCTGTGATTTGATTGCCAATCTCCTATGAGCTCAACCCCCGTTCCGCATACAATGTGGTCGGGATGGCTTTTAAGAAAATTTACTTGCCTTTCAAAACGATTTTCGAGAGATATATCATCGGCATCCATTCTTGCAACAAATTCACCTTTGGCTACGGCAAGCCCTTTGTTAAGCGATTTTGTTATGCCGAGATTTTGCTCGTTTCTGATAATGCTTATTCTTTTATCCGAATATGATTCGATTATTTGGAGTGAGTTATCAGTTGAACAATCATCTATTATTATAAATTCAAAATTCTGATATGTCTGATTCAGAATACTTTCTATAGCAGAACGCAGATATACTTCGGGTGTGTTATAGTTGCTCATTATAACGGAAACAAGACCTTTTTCCCGATTCATCTGAGACATCACACTCCTTTGATTGTTCTTTTAAGCTTTTTCACAAAATTATAGATTTTGTTTTTCAAAAAAAGGATATTTAACGAAAAGTATTTTTTATTTATAATCATTTGATAAAGCTCTAAACTGTCCTGATTTCCGTAATATTTAGGATTTGCAACAATTTCATCAAAAAGCATGGAATTCCAATTATATTCAAGAATAAGTTTACGGCTTTGCTTGCTTTTGGCATTTTTATAATGCATTTTAAAAAGATACATTGCATTATCAAAACAGGAACAGTAAATTCTGTTTCGGGTTTCGTTATTGTCCATATTCCATTCGGGGAGAAGCTCAATAAATCTCTGATACAAGAAAAGTGTATTTTTTCTTCCGATTTTTTGAGGGTTATATGAACGGGAAATACTTTTTCGGTTTGTTCTGTAATTATATAACGATTCGTTAATGTTTATTATTTTTTTACATGCAGTTACGAAATAAGAAACGATATAGGTGTCTTCCGCAATATCTTTATCTTTCAGAATACTGTAATCAGTAGAATCGATTTTAAGAATTTCGGTTTTTATTGCTTTTGTCCACAAAGAATTAAGATACGGTGTTGTTATAAGCAAGTCATAAAGCTTTTTCTTTTCGTTTCCTTCAAATGCTTCTGTTTCTTTCCAGACAGGAATGTTGCGAGGTGTTTTTCTGCCGTCTTCATAATAGCTGAAAGAATACATGACCATATCCGTATCAGGATTTTTGTTGAGAACATTTTCAACAGTCTCAAGAAGAGTATTCTCAACGAAATCATCCGAATCACAGAAAAGACTGTAGTCTCCGGCAGCATTTTTTATCGCTTCAAGACGGGCGGAGGTATGTCCGCCGTTTTTTTTATGAACAACCCTGATTTTATCGGGGTTGCTTTTTTTGAATTTATCACAGATTATGCCCGACGAATCTGTTGAGCCGTCGTCAACAAGAATTATCTCATATTCACCTTTATAAGTTTGGTTAAGCAGGGATTCAACACACTGCTCAAGATATTTTTCAACATTATATACGGGAACGAGTATGCTGAATTTCATTGCTTCACCCCTCTAAAAGT
>JAZSGU010000109.1:0-1715 GCA_045532895.1 Acutalibacteraceae bacterium
TATCGGTGTTTTTGTTGATACTGAACATTCCGCTTTTTCTTTACGGACTGAAAAAGCAGGGTGCGGTCTTTACCGTGTACGCCATTTATGCCGTTGCCGTTTACTCGGTTTCGGCCTGGCTGATTACCGACGTTTTGCCCGTGGACGTCAGTTTCGCTTCTCCCTTGGCGGGAACCGATCTTTTATTGTGTGCGCTGTTTGGCGGTATGATTTCGGGGGTCGGCAGCGGTCTTGCCATTCGAAGCGGCGGTGCAATGGACGGGATTGAGGTTATGGCGGTTATTTTTGCAAAGAAGCTTGGGATAACCGTAGGCACCTTTGTTATGATTTATAACGTTGTGCTGTATATTATCTGCGGAATAGTGATTAAAAGCTGGATTCTGCCGCTTTATTCAATCGTAACCTATGCTGCGGCGCTCAAAACAGTTGACTTTATGGTCGAGGGCTTTGACAGAGCAAAGGGCGCAATGATTATAACCTCAAAGCCCGATGAAATATGCGATATTTTGCTCATGGAATTTGAAAGCGGAATGACAAAGATAAGCGCAAAGGGCGGATATTCGGGTTCTGAGTTAACCGTTGTTTATTTCGTTGTCAACCGTTTTCAGGTTGCAAAGCTTCAGGAAATAGTTCACGCAATAGACAAAAACGCATACATTACGATAACCGAAGTTGCGGATGTTTTTGCATCCAATCAGGATAAATCATAGGAGAATTGATATGATTGAAAAAATGCTGAAAGAATTAAATCTTCCGTCGCCGCTTGAGGTCGGCGACAAAAGAGTTGAAACCGTTGAGGAATGGCAAAAAGTCAGACCTCTTGTTCTCGAAATCATGCAGGAGTGCGAATACGGCTATATCCCCGATGCGCCCGAGAAGCTTTCTTTTAATATTATTGAAGATGACCCGATTCGATATTGTGCGGGCAAGGCGGCTTATATGGAGCTTGAAGCTGTCTGCACAGTCGACGGTGAGGAATTCAAATTCCCGTTTACCTATGTTTACCCCAAAAAAGGCGGCAAATTCAAAACCTTTGTGCATATCAATTTCAGACCTGATGTGCCCGATAAATATATGCCTACCGAGGAAATAATCGACAACGGTTTTGCTTGCGCTTCGTTCTGTTATCAGAATGTAACAAGCGACGACGGCGATTTCACAAACGGCTTGGCGGGAGTGCTTCATAAAAACAGCGAGCGTACCGCATATTCACCCGGCAAGATTGCTATGTGGGCATGGGCGGCAATGCGTGTTATGGACTTTTTGCAGACCCGCAACGAGGTTGACAAAGAGAATATCTGCGTCTGCGGTCATTCAAGGCTCGGTAAAACCGCTCTTTTGGCTGCAGCGGCAGACGAACGCTTTGCAGCCGTTCATTCAAACTGCTCGGGCTGCAGCGGAGACTCTCTCAACCGCGGTAAGGGTGAGGGCAACGAAACAATTGGTGATATCATTGACCGCTTTGAATTTTGGTTTTGCGAGAATTACAAAACCTTTTACGGCAGGGATAACGAAACACCGTTTGAACAGCATTTTCTTTCCGCACTTATTGCGCCGAGAAGAGTGCATATAGCATCCGCAAAAGAGGATGTATGGGCGGGTCCGAATCTGGAATTCCTTTTCTGTGCCGCTTCTTCGGAGGTGTATGAGCTTTACGGTAAAAAAGGTTTTGTTTATGAGGATGAAGATTTCCTTAAAACGGGCAAATACCTTAA
>JAZSGU010000110.1:0-8409 GCA_045532895.1 Acutalibacteraceae bacterium
GCGGTAATTTTATGCTTATTATTCGTCTTCTGCTGCTGCCTTTGCTTCTGCGATAACCTTCTGAGCAACATTTTCGGGAGCTGCTTCATAGTGGTCAAACTCAAATGAGAAGTAGCCTCTGCCGACGGTTACGGAGCGGAGAACTGTTGCGAAATCGCCCATTTCAGCCATGGGAACTTCAGCTACAAGCTCCTGCATCTTGGGGTCATCCTCGCAGGGGCCCATGCCGAGAACGCGTCCGCGTCTCTTGGTGATGTCGCCCATGATGTCGCCGAGGTTGTCGCCGGGCATGTAAGCCTTGAGTGAGCCGTAGGGCTCAAGAAGCTTGGGGTTAGCCTGGGGCATACCGTTCTTGTAAGCAATCTTTGCAGCCATCTTGAACGCCATTTCGTTGGAGTCAACGGGGTGTGAGGAGCCGTCATAAAGAGTAGCTCTCAGGCCAACAACGGGATAGCCAGCAAGGGGACCCTTGAGGATAGCTTCGCGAAGACCCTTTTCAACTGCGGGGAAGAAGTTCTTGGGAACGGAGCCGCCGACAACTCTCTCTGCAAATTCGAAATCTTCGGAATCGATATGTTCGAATTCAACCCAAACGTCACCGAACTGGCCGCTGCCGCCGGTCTGCTTCTTATGTCTGCCCTGAACGGCAACTTTCTTGCTGATTGTTTCTCTGTATGCAACCTTGGGAACTTCGAGGTCAACCTCAACGCCGAACTTTGTCTTGAGCTTTGTAACAACAGCGTCAAGATGCTGCTCGCCGAGACCGGAGATAATCTGTTCCTTGGTTTCTGTGTTTGTGTAGTAGCTGATGGTAAGGTCTTCTTCTGCAAGTCTGTTGAGGCCTGCGGCAACCTTATCTTCTTCGCCCTTCTTCTTAGCCTTAACAGCCATGGGAAGGCAGGGTGCGGGGAAGCTGACGCCCTTGAGCTTGATGTCTGACTTGGGGGCGCACATTGTGTCGCCGGTCTTGAAGCCGGAAAGCTTGGTTACGATGCCGATATCGCCTGCAAGGATTGCGGAAGCTTCTTCCTGCTTGCCGCCCTTGGGGAACACGATTTTACCCATTCTTTCGGTTTCGCCGGTGCGCTCGTTATAAGCGGGTGTGTCGGGAGTGATTTTACCCGAGATAACCTTGAAATATGACATTTTGCCAACGAAGGGGTCGGCAACGGTCTTGAAGCAGATAGCTGCAAGAGGTCCGTTTTCGTCGCATGTAAGGTCGCCTTCGGATGCAACGGAAGCGGCATCGGGAGCGGACTGAACGATGCTGTTATTGATAAGGTCAACAGCTTCAAGCTGATAACCGGAGCATGCATAAACGGGGCAGATGTCGCCTGCGAGAATGCCTTCTTTAAGACCTCTGTCGATTTCTTCGTCGGTGAGGGGCTCACCGTCAAAGAATTTCATCATGAGCTCTTCGTCTGCGCTTGCAACAGCTTCGGTGAAGGCTTCTTTCATTCTTTCGATTCTGTCGTCGCCCTCGGGCATGGGAGCGTCGGAGCGCTTGCCGTCTTTATATGAGAAAGCTTCGTTTCTTGAGAAGTCAACATAGGAAATAACCTTGTCGCCCTCAACATAGGGAACAACAACGGGGCAAATCTTGTTGCCGTATTCTTCCTGAAGAGAATCAAATGTTTTGTAGAAATGAGCATTTTCAGCGTCGCACTTTGTGATTGCGAACATCTTGTTGATGCCTCTTTCTGTTGCTGCCTTGTAAGCCTTTTCAGCGCCAACGTCAAGTGTGGAGCCGGAAGCAAGAACAATAAGAACGGCTCCTGCGGCACGCATGCCTTCGCTCATGCCGCCCGCGAAGTCGAAAAGACCCGGAGTGTCTATAATATTGATTTTTGTGTTTTTCCATTCATATGAAGCAACCGCGGAAGCGATTGAACACTTGCGTCTTTTTTCTTCTGCGTCAAAGTCCATAACGGTGTTGCCGTCTGTTACTCTGCCGAGTCTGTCAGTTGCATTGGAAATATAGAGCATTGCCTCTGCAAGAGTTGTTTTGCCTCGTCCGCCGTGACCTGCGAGAACGATGTTTCTGATGTCTTTTGCGCTGTAAGCTTTCAAAGAAATTCCTCCTTAACGTGGCGAACATAATACAAACCGTGTTTTTTGACGGATGATTTTCGCCACTTCTTCGTTAAAATACTCGCAAATCCACAAAGGATTTGCTGCGTTTTGTGCCTTGAATTGTCTGAAAATCCTCTCGACAAAAAATCTTCGACCCGAAATCGAAAGATTTTCAGATGATTTTTGGCTGTTGAGGATGACGACAGGCTGACGCCTTTCTAATCCGAAACACCGAAAATCGCTGAAAAGACTCGTTTTCGGGCAGGTTCGGATTATGTTCGCCACGTTAAATCCGCTATATCAATTTGAAAATAATTATTTTTTGAAATAATCGCGGGATTGTATAGGATTATATCACAAAAAAAATTCAATTTCAATAATTTTTTTGTTGTTTTTTATAAAATAGATAAAAAAATAAAAGTAATCCCGCCCGAAAACAGGAAAAATACCTCTTTTGGGCGGGATAACACTTCTTAAGAATTGTTTTTGATTACCTTTTCTCTGCTCTTGCCCCAAAGGTGGATAATTCCTTCGTCGTTGAGCGCTTTTACAAGGATAATCGTGATGGGCAGAATGAAGATTCCGAGGAAGCCGAAAAGCTGAATGCCCAGATACATGCCTGCAAGGGTAACAACGGGGTGAACGCCAACATTCATTGCAACAAGGCGGGGCTCAAGAATCTGGCGGATAACGGTTATAAGCGCATAAAGCACAATCAGACCGATGCCAAGACCCACATTGCCCGTGAACAGGTTGATAACCGCCCAGGGAATCATGATTGTGCCCGTGCCGAGAACGGGGAGGATATCAACAAGCGCGGTGCAGATTGAAATTGCGATGATATAGCCGCCGTCATAAACGCCGATAAGCTTGAGAATGTTTAAACCGATTGAAACTTCGCAGAAGGTGATAAAAATAAGCGTTACATAGGATTTGAGCATCTTGCCCAGAATATCGCCAAGCAGCTTCTTTGTTCTGACAAGAGCTTTTTCGTGCTCATCGGAAAGATTTTCTTTTATCATTTTTGTGAAGCCGTCGTAGTCACATGTTATGAAGAAACATGCTATTATACCAATGAGGATTGCCGTGAAAACTGCGGGAATCTGCATTGCGGTTGAAAGCAGACCGCCCAGCGGGGTTGCCAGGGTTGAAAGGTCGATGCCGCCAAGGTTGAGCGACGGTGTCTGCGTTGCGTGGGGCAATTCTTCCTGCGTTGCAAGCAACAGATTGTCAACAATGCCGCTTATCGCATCAGCCGCAGTTTTTTCCGCCGCATCGGGCAGGAAAGCGATTTTGTTAAGAATCCATGCTTCGGCGGCTTGGATTAAACGCGGCAAATCGTCAATCACGGACATCAGATATTCGCCCAAGCCTTTGAATTCGAGCACAAGTCTGTAGCCGACAAAGACAACGGCGGTGATTATGAGCGAGATTATCAGAAAAACGGAAAATGCGCCGACAATTCCTTTTTTGATTTTTGTTTTTTTGGAAATTGCGCGTATGGGCTTTTGCAGAAACATTGCAATCGCAAACGCAACGATGAACGGCGAAACAAGGCCGAATGCGTATTTCATGAACAAATAGAAAAGAGCAATAAGAAACACATAATAGACCAAATTAATCAGCGTGTCTCTTCTTTTTTTGGTAAGATTCATTTTCAATCCCCCTTTGACAGTTAACTATTCTACACTAATTTAACCAAAAAGGCAATTATTTCATTAAAAAAACATGTGAAATGTTGAAAAAGTTTAAAATTACCCTTTATTAATTTGAAATTATATGTTAAAATCATTTTTATCAATCTAAAAAACCAGAGGAGCGATTCGGATGTATGTTGCCATAATGGGCTACGGTGTGGTTGGTTCGGGCGTTGCAACCCTGCTTAACAAAAACCACGAGCATATCGTCAAAAAAAGCTTGCAGAGCGATATGCAGCTTAAATATATTCTTGACCGCCGTACTTTTCCCGGCGACCCTTACGAGCATCTTTTAATAACCGATTTTTCAAAAATCGTTGAGGATGACGAGGTTAAGATAGTTGTTGAAACAATGGGCGGCCTTCACCCCGCATATGAATATGTGCTTGCAAGCCTCAAGGCGGGCAAAAACGTTGTTACCTCCAACAAGGAGCTTGTTGCCGCAAAGGGCTGCGAGCTGCTCAAGGTTGCAGACGAAAACAACGTCAACTTCCTCTTTGAAGCAAGCGTAGGCGGCGGTATCCCCATCATCCGCCCCATCAGCCAGTGCCTTGCCGCAAACGATATTGACGAAATTGCGGGCATACTTAACGGCACAACCAACTTTATACTTACCAAAATGATAAGCGACGGAATGACCTTTGACGACGCGCTTCTGCTTGCGCAGAAAAACGGCTATGCTGAGCGCGACCCCTCTGCGGATGTTGACGGCCACGACGCATGCAGAAAAATCTGCATTCTTGCCGCGCTCTGCTTCGGCAAACACGTTTATCCCGAATCCGTCTACACAGAAGGCATTCGCAAGATAGACCTTGCGGACGTTGACTATGCACGCGCATGGGGCGGAGTTATAAAGCTCATCGCAAGGGCAAAAATATTGGAGAGCGGCAAGGTTTCCGTTATGGTTTCGCCCGCTTTTGTTCAGAATCACAGCCAGCTTGCAACCGTTGATGACGTATTCAACGCAATTCTTGTTCGCGGCGACGCTATCGGCGACGTTGTATTCTACGGCAAGGGCGCGGGCAAAATGCCCACAGCCAGCGCCGTTGTTGCCGACGTTATCGACTGCGCAAGGCACATGGAGCGCAAAAAGTTCTTCGGCTGGCAGGACAGCGAGCCCGGCTATGTTGCCGATTTTGAAGAAAGCGTTTCTTCTTTCTATATCAGAGCAACAACAGAAAATGCCGCGGCAGCCGTTGCCGAGGTTAACAACGCATTCGGCGGCGTAAAGATGCTTTCACGCGAAAATGCGCCCGACGGCGAATTTGCGTTTGTTACGGCAACTCTTTCCGAAAAAGAGCTTTCGGAAAAGCTGAAGCTTGTTAAAGAAGCAAAAATCGAATCGGTTATCCGTATAACCGATTATTAATCCCGACATTTGGAGGTACAATATGGGTTTAATTGTTCAGAAGTTCGGCGGCAGCTCCGTTGCCAACGCCGAAAGAGTTATGAATGTTGCAAGAATCGTTACGGACACCTATAAGGCAGGCAACGACGTTGTTGTTGTTGTTTCCGCTCAGGGTGACACCACAGACGACCTTATTGCAAAAGCGCAGGAAATCAATCCCAAGGCTTCAAAGAGAGAAATGGATATGCTCCTTGCCTCGGGCGAACAGATTTCAATCGCTCTTCTCGCCATGGCTATCGAAAGCCTCGGCTACCCCGCATGCTCGCTTCTCGGCTGGCAGGCAGGCTTTTCAACAAATTCCGTTTACGGCTCCGCAAGAATCAAAAAGGTTTCCGCAGAGCGCATTAAAATGGAAATTGCAAAGAAAAACATCGTTATCGTTGCAGGCTTCCAGGGCCTTAACAAATATGATGATATAACAACTCTCGGCAGAGGCGGCTCCGACACAAGCGCCGTTGCCATCGCAGCCGCAATGCATGCGGACCGCTGCCAGATTTACACCGACGTTGAGGGTGTTTACACCGCCGACCCCAGAAAGATTAAGGGCGCAATCAAGCTTAACGAAATCACATATGACGAAATGCTTGAGCTTGCAACTCTCGGCGCACAGGTTCTCAACAACCGTTCGGTTGAAATGGCAAAGAAATATAATGTTAAGCTTGAGGTGCTTTCAAGCCTTGTGCGCGCACCCGGCACTATTGTTAAGGAGGTAGCAGATATGGAAAAAATGCTTGTCAGAGGAGTTACAAAGGATACGGATGTTGCCCGTATTTCAATAATCGGAGTTCCCAATGTTCCCGGAATCGCTTATAAGATTTTCGGTAAGCTTGCCGCAAAGAATGTTAACGTTGATATCATTCTTCAGTCTGTCGGCAGAGGCGACACAAAGGACATCACCTTCACCACAACAAAGTCACACCTTAACGACACTCTCGACGTGCTCAACAATCTTGACCTTGTTGCAGGCCTTGAAATTCTTACCGACACAGAGGTTGCAAAGGTTTCTGTTGTAGGTGCAGGCATGGAATCCCATCCCGGCATTGCTGCAAAGATGTTTGAGGCTCTTTTTGAGGCTGACATCAACATCCAGATGATTGCTACCAGCGAAATCAAGATTTCTGTTCTTATCGATGTTAACGAGGCAGACAAGGCTGTTGCGGCTATTCACAACGCTTTCATTCCCGAACTCAGCTGAGAATTGAATAAATAGCAAAAGGGGCTGTGAAAACAGCCCCTTTTTGTTTATTTTTTGGTTTTTCTGTTACGGCTCCCTCTGACGAGGGAGCTGTCCGTAGGACTGAGGGAGAGATTGATTTTGCGGGATAGTAAAAATATTCTGCAGATAATGTTCTCTCCCTCCGTCTTTTGCTTCGCAAAATCCACCTCCCTCATCAGAGGGAGGCAACTGTTGTGACGGATTTTTCCAATATTAAAGGGGCTGTTTTAGCAGCCCCTTTCATTATTATAATATTTATTATTTAAAAAAGTTTGATAAGCTCGGAGAAGATTGTGTAAAGCTTTGTGCCGCGGAATGCGATAACAAGCTTTTCAAGAAGGGTTGTTTCTTCTACGAAATCAAGAGCTTCTGTGCCGTCGTCGATAACAAGAGCCTGAGAAATAGTAAGACCGCCTTCACCGAAGAGCTCAACGCGCACATACTGGAAATCCTCTGCGCCGTTGATGTTGTCAAGGTCAAGGGTTACGGTGCCTGTGCCGTTAATTTTGTCGGTTGCGATAACATTGCCGTTTGCAATCCACTGAACGGTGTCGGTCTCCTTTGCGGAAACGGTAATCTTGTGACCGTCAACGGTGAGCTTTGTGAACATGGGAATGGGCTTGTCGGTGTTTGCAACATCGATTTCTGCGTCAGGGCCTATTTTATCGTTGGGACGAAGCTTTCTTGTAACCATGAAGAATGCGCCGCTCTGCATTGTTTCTTTAATGTTCTCAACGGTGTTTTCCTCCATCATGAAGATGCTGTAGGAGGTGTCAACCGTGCCGGTGTGGTGAGCGTCGGTGTTGCTGAAGCCGATAACGTTTTTGCCGTAGGGGAGAGTGTACATGAGCAGGTTATCCCAGAGGATTCTGTCATAGCCGGTTGTGCCGTTTCTCTCGTTGAAAACCTCTGTGCCGAGGCAGGAATCATATTTGAGAATAAGGTCGCCGATGGTTTTAACGCTTTCGGGGTCGCTGACAATGTCAGGGTTGTCGTTGGATGCAAGCCAGTCGCCGGGGTGGTTGATGTGTGAAAGACCGCCGTGCTTTTCGATATAAGCAAGAGCCTGGTCATAGCCGAGCTCGTTTTCGCTGCCGGGGAAGCCGTTGCCCTTATCGGGAGCAAGGAAATAGCCGTTAACGTGGTTTTTGGTGAGTGAGAGGTTGTTGAACTCGTTTGCGCCGAGAACGGGAACAAGCTTCTTGTTTCTTACAGTGCCGTCATAGAGGGGATATGTGCCGTTTTTGATTGCCTCATACTCCTCGTCGGTGAGGTGCTCATAGGGGTTGTCGATAATGAGCTGATAGGTGTAAAGAAGCTGTGTGGCGGGAGTCTTGTTCCACTCAACGCCGGTTATGCCGTGGTCGGAAATTGCAAGGAAGTCATAATCCTGGTTATATGCCTCTTTGACCATAACGGGCAGTGTGTCGTCAGCGTCGCTGTAGGTTGTGTGGGAGTGGAGCGAGCCCTTGTATGCGCCCCATGCGTTATCGCCGCTCCAAACAACGTCGGCATAGGGGGAAACGATTGTGTAATCCGCATCAGCCGCCGATGCAAGGCAGAGCGAGCCGAGGGGGAGCATGAGCATAACGCTCAAAACGATGCTTAAAGCTTTTTTGAATGTTTTCATGGTAAAGCCTCCAATATTAATGTATAGCGAAGAGTGAAGAGATAAGAGTGAAGAGTTAAGGGGCTGTGCCGCAATTATATTCGGACACGGGCGAAATCCGTCCGAAGCTTTTCACTTTTCAATTTCCACCTTTCACTTGGATATATTTATTTAATCAAAAATTGGGATTATTGTCAACAAGAATTTGTTTTAAAAAAAGTTAAAAAATTTTTGGAAAAAGTATTGACAAAACGGTTTTCATAGTATATAATCATCAAGCATTCAAAAAACGCCGTTGCGTTTTTTAGTCGGTGTTGATGACGTTGAGGGTCCACCCGTTCCCATCCCGAACACGGTAGTTAAGCTCAACAGTGCCGAAAATACTTGGCTGGAAGCGGCCCGGGAA
>JAZSGU010000013.1:0-13668 GCA_045532895.1 Acutalibacteraceae bacterium
GACGGCACCGGAGGCATTTTCGAGAGAAAGCTCGGAAAGAGAGGTTACTTTGAAATGCTTAAAAAGCGTTGCGGAAGCTTTTGAAAGGTCAAAGCATTCGTCATCAAGCAGGTCACACGAGGAATGAAGCTTTGATTTGACGAAATCCGTGACCTGATTGAGCTTAAGCACATCGGAGTTGATTATGATTTCGCTCGGAGAAAATCTGCCGAGCTCATTAATCACCTTGCGCTCGCAATTCTTTCTTTCGAACTGCGTTACATGAACGCCGCCCGTGGAAATATCGGCAAAGCAGACACCTACACAGTCTTTTAAAGCGCAGATGCATGCGAGGAAATTGTTTTTTCCTTCATCAAGCATAGTGCTTTCGATAACCGTGCCGGGAGTGAGCACCCTTGTGACATCGCGCTTAACAATACCCTTTGCAAGCGCAGGGTCCTCAAGCTGCTCACAGATTGCAACCTTATATCCCCTTGAAACAAGACGGGCTATGTATGAATCCGCGCTGTGGAACGGCACACCGCACATGGGTGCCCTTTCTTCCTGACCACAGTCCCTGCCCGTTAAAACAAGCTCCAATTCCGCCGAAACGGTTTTTGCATCTTCAAAAAACATTTCGTAAAAATCGCCCAGGCGGAACATGAGAATTGTGTCGGGGTAATTCTCTTTAATTTGGAAATATTGCTTCATCATAGGGGTAAGCTCTGCCATGAATTTACCATACCTTTCAAAAACTTCCGAAAACTTTTTTACACTGAAAATTTATCTGCGGGCGGATGATATTCGCCCCTACAGATAAACTTAATTTGCATTAGTGGCAGCCGATTAAATCGGGGTATGCAAATTGACGAGAAATTTTTTCGTCAATACAGACCCAAAAACGCAGGCAATACTTTGTGTATTAACGAGTATTTTGGGGCATAGTGACGGAAAAAGAGCCGTCAAGTTGCGTGCCCAAGATTTATTCGGTGGTCACCATTAGTGGCAGCCGCCGCAAGATGAGCATTCGCCGCCGCAGTTGTGCTCCTGCTGGGGCTCACATGTTGCGGGGTCTTCACCCTGAAGGCAAAGAACAAAGATGTTGTTGATATACTGCATGAGCTTGTCAATTTCAGCTCTTGCAGCTTCATAAGCCTGCATGTTGGGGTTAGCCATAATCTGGGTGTAGATTTCGCCGAACTCCTTGTCATATGCTTCAAGCTTCTGCTCGTTCTTATCCTCTTTTGCGGCTTCGTGCTGGAAAGACATCTGAACAAGCTGAATTCTTGCGATGAGCTCGTTAAGAGCGGTGTCTTCCTCGTTAGCCTTCTGTGCTTCCATAAGCTTGATGTAGCGCTCATCCTGCTGAAGAAGTGCGCCAAGCTCTCTTGCTTTTGCAATTACGTCCATTTTTGTTTCTCCTAACTGTGATAGATATTTATAATACGTTTTACCGTCGTATTAACTTATTGAAGCTCGCCCCTTAAAATCCAGGTGAGCGATTCGGTTACCTTGACATCGCGGAAGGAGCCGATAACCGATGTTTCTGCGGGAAATTCGATGATGATATTGCCCTGCGTTCTGCCCTCAATCAAACCGCCCTTGCTCACGCTTTCGCAAAGCACACGGTAGGTTTTGCCGACCATTGAAGCTGTTCTGACTGCGGCGATTTTCTCCTGAGCATCAAGCAGTTCTTTAAACCATTTTCCCTTTTCTTCTCTTGAAACGGGGTCGGGCATCTGCGCCGCCTTTGTGCCGTTTCTCGGGGAAAAAATAAAGGTGTACATCGAGGTGAATTTTGCTTCTTCGACAAGGGAAACGGTTTCAAGGAATTCTTCATAAGTTTCCCCGGGAAAACCGACAATAACGTCGCTGGTCACGGAAAGCTCCGGCATTACGGAATAGGCATAGTGTAAAAGGTCGAGATATTTTTCTCTTGTGTATCGCCTGTTCATTTCGTCGAGCACTCTGTTGCTTCCGCTCTGGAACGGCAGGTGAAGATGCTTTGCAACCTTTTTGCACGCCGCCATTGTGTCAAGCAGTTCATATGTGCAATCCTTGGGGTGAGATGTCATAAAGCGAATTATGAAATCGCCCTCAATCGCGTTAAGCTCGCGAAGCAGCGCGGCAAAGTTCATTCCGTAATCGGGGTTTTTGCCGTAGGAATTAACGTTTTGACCGAGAAGCGTGATTTCTTTGTAACCTTGCGCAACAAGCTGTTTAACCTCGGCTATAATCGCCTTGGGGTCGCGGCTGCGCTCCCTGCCTCTGACATAGGGCACGATGCAGTATGTGCAGAAGTTGTTGCAGCCGTACATTATCGGAAGCCACGCTTTGAAATCGCTGTCACGGTGAACGGGCAGCTCCTCAACGATAACACCGTCATGCTCCGGAAATTCGCGGACCTTTTTGCCGCGGCTCAAACTTGTGTAAAGGAACTCGGGGAGCCTGTGCATAACATGAGTTCCGAAAACTATATCAACAAACGGATAGCTCTTTTTGATTTTTTCAACAACCCACTCCTGCTGCATCATACAGCCGCAGAGCAGAATGCGCATGTCGCGGTTTACGGTTTTCTGCTGTTTTAACGCGCCGACATTGCCGAAAACTCTGTCTTCCGCATGCTCACGGATTGCACAGGTGTTATAGAGCACCAAATCCGCACCGTCAAGCTCATTGACAAGGCGGTAGCCCATTTCTTCGAGCATGCCCTCAAGCCTTTCGCCGTCGGCAACGTTGCCCTGGCAGCCGTAGGTATGAACAAAAGCCTTGGGAGACTCGGCATAACGCTGACCGATTATCGCCCTGACAAGCTGTGAATATTCTTTTTGTTTTTCTATTTCCTCCGCAGAAACGGAGATGTTTTTTCTGTCCGAAGCGGATGACAAGACATATTCCTCCATATTGAGCATATATTTGTTATTATATAATAAAAGAACAGATTATTCAAGAGAAAAATGAATAATCCGTTCTGTTTTTTGCAATATTTATAATTTATTCATCAAAGAGACTTTCAGCAAGCTTGAAGTTGCTTTCTCTGCGTCTTGCCTCCTCGTCTTTGTCGAGAGAATACCTTCCGTTTTCGTTTTCAACAAGAACGGCACCCTCACTAACCTCACCGTCGATCAAGTCGAGTGAAATTGCACGGGTAGCACCGTCATCGTCAATGCAAAGTGCAACTGTTTTTTCAATAATATCAACACTGAAATACATTTAATCACCTCATTGGTTTTCGTAGCTTATCTCGATGTTTTTGCCGTCGCTTGTCATAACAATATCACCGCAGATATCCGTTCTGTAAATACCGTCGGTATATTTTTCGAGGCGGTCAACAACAACATCGTGCGGATGACCGTAATCGTTGTTTTCTCCGCAGGAAATAACGCAGATTTCGGGTGTTACGGCATTAAGAAAATCCTTGCAGGACGAAGTATATGAGCCATGATGACCGACCTTTAAAACATCGCAGTCAAGGTCAGCGCCGTTGTCAATTATTTCAAGTTCCTCGTCCTTTTCGGCATCGCCGGTTACAAGGAAAGAAGTTTCGCCGTAGGTTATTTTGGTTACTGCGGACATGCTGTTGATATCCTCGGCGTCATTTGTGACGGGGCCGAGAATTTCAAATTCCGCTTCACCGAGAGCATAGGTCAAACCCGGCTTTGCGGAGATAACCTTTGCGCCCGATGCTTTGACAGCTTTGAGGAATGCGGTATATGTGCTGTTGGTGGGGGTCTGCGCTTGGGTAAGACGCGGCATGATTATGTTATCTGTTTCAAACTCATCAAGCACCTCGGGCAAACCACCGATATGGTCGGAATGCTGGTGGGTGGCAATGATATAATCGAGTTTTTTAACGCCCATTGAGCGCAGATAATTGAGAACATCGGTTTCATAACCGTTTTCACCTGCATCAATAAGCAGATATTTACCGTCGCTTTTAACAAGAGTGCAGTCACCCTGACCTACGTCGATAAAATGAACCGAAAAGCCCGCTTGAGTTTCGGTATAAACCGGCAGACCTCCAAGCATGGTTTCAATGTCATCAAGACTGAGGCCAAAAACCGATGCTATCGCAACGACAACTGCAACAATTATATAAATCAGTTTTTTATTTTTTCCTTGTGTTTTGTCCGTGTTTTTGGTTTCGTCCATTAACGGTTTTTCCTCTCTCTCTTGTTACCTGAGTAACAGGCTTATTGGGCGTTACAAGGCACTTATCGCCGTAGCCGATAAGGTCATGCCTGCCCGCTTTTCGCAATGCTTCGATAACAAGCCCTTTGTTTTTGGGGTTGAAATACTGCAAAAGTGCCCTTTGCATTGCCTTTTCATGCGGGTCTTTTGCAACATAGACCTCTTTCATTGTGTAGGGGTCAAGACCCGTGTAAAACATACATGTTGAAACCGTGCCGGGGGTGGGATAAAAATCCTGCACCTGCTCGGGGCGGATACCGATTTTTTTGAGAAACAGTGCAAGCTCAACTGCTTCTTTGAGCGTGCTTCCCGGGTGGGAGGACATAAGATAGGGAACGAGATACTGCTCCTTGCCCTCATTTTTGGAATATTTAAAATAGCGTTTTGAAAATTCAACATATGCTTCGATATGTGGCTTGCCCATTTTATCGAGCACAGCGGCAGAGCAATGCTCGGGGGCAACCTTTAACTGACCGCTGACATGGTGGGCAACAAGCTCTCTGAAAAAGCTGTCGTCCTTATCCTTAAGCATATAGTCATAGCGGATACCGGAGCGGATAAACACCTTTTTAACCTTTGGAAGCGAACGCACCGTGCGCAGAATATCAAGATATTCGCTGTGGTCGGGCTTCAGATTGGGGCAAGGCGCGGGCGCAAGGCATTTTTTGCCCTTGCAAAGACCTCTGCTCTCCTGCCCGTCGCAGGACGGGCGGCGGAAGTTTGCAGTCGGTCCGCCGATATCGTGAATATAGCCTTTGAAATCGGGAAGATTTGTCAAAAGCTTTGCTTCATTTACGATTGATTCCTTACTGCGGGTTGTAATATATCTGCCCTGATGAAACGCGAGTGAGCAGAAATTGCAGCCGCCGAAACAGCCGCGGTTATGAGCGATTGAAAAACGCACCTCTTCAATGCCCGGCACACCGTCCTCGGATTCATACATGGGGTGATATGTGCGCATATACGGCAGGGCATAAACCGCGTCAAGCTCCTCCTGCGAAAGAGGGATTGCGGGCTGATTCTGCACAAGCATTTTACTGCCGTGGCGCTGCTTTATTGCTTTGCCTCTGAAAAAATCCTGCTCATCCTGCTGAATGCGGCAGGAAACGGCATATTCTTTTTTTGAATTGCAAACATTTTCAAATGACGGACATTCCGCGCCGATATACGGCGTTTCGCGCACGTCAACGCTGTAGCATGTGCCGCGGATATCGCGTATATCCGCAACATTTTCACCCGCATCAAGCCTTTTTGCAATCTCGACCATTGAGCGTTCACCCATGCCGAAGGAAAGCAAATCCGCCTGCGCATCAAAAAGGATTGAACGGCGTATTTTGTCGTCCCAATAGTCATAGTGGGCAAAGCGGCGTAAAGACGCTTCAAGCCCGCCGATAACAATGGGAACATCGCCGTAAATCTCTCTTATTTTATTGCAATAAACTATAACCGCTCTGTCGGGGCGCATGCCGAATTTGCCGCCCGGGCTGTAATAATCCGAGCTGCGCTTTTTCTTGGCGGCTGTGTAGTGAGCAACCATTGAATCGATGTTGCCGCTGCTGACAAGGAAGCCCAAACGCGGCTTGCCGAAGCGCATGAAATCATCGTTTGTGCGCCAATCGGGCTGGGCAAGGAAAGCAACCTTGAAGCCCGCATTTTCAAGGACTCTTGTGATTATAGCCGCACCGAAAGCGGGGTGGTCAACATAGGCATCTCCGCTGACATAAACGAAATCTGCCTGCTCCCATCCTCTTGCGGTCATATCCTCTTTTGTAACGGGTAAAAATCCGTTCATATTATTCAAAATCATCCTCCGCGCCTGCGAAATCGTCATCATCCGCAAAGACGTCGTCAATATTTGGGGCACCTGCACCGTCCGCAAGCGCCTGCATCTCGTACCACTGCTGTTTTGTTAAAAGAACAGCTCTGGGCTTTGCGCCCTCGGAGGGGCCTACAATGCCCTTTTCTTCAAGCTGGTCCATAACTCTTGAAGCTCTCGCATAGCCGAGCTTGAGCTTCTTTTGGAGCATGGTTGTTGATGCGCCGCCCGCATTAACAACAACTTCAATCGCATCGTTGAGCATGGGGTCCCAATCGCTCTCATCATCCTCATCAACGGTCTTCTTCTTGGCATTTTCAGCCGCAGCCGCCTTTGCCTCGATTTCGTGCATAGTTTCTTCGTTATATGTTGTCTGTGCCTGCGATTTGATATGGTTTACAACGCGTTCAACCTCGGCATCGGAAATAAAGCAGCCCTGAACACGGGTGGGCTTGCTTGAGCCGACGGGGTTAAACAGCATATCGCCGTTGCCGAGAAGCTTTTCCGCGCCGATTGAGTCAAGGATTGTTCGGGAGTCAACCTGCGATGAAACAGAAAGAGCAATACGGCTGGGAATATTGGCTTTGATGATACCCGTAATAACGTCAACCGACGGTCTTTGGGTCGCAATAACAAGGTGAATGCCCGCAGCTCTTGCCATCTGAGCAAGGCGGCAAATGCTGTCCTCAACCTCTTTGGGCGAAACCATCATAAGGTCGGAAAGCTCGTCAATAAATATAACAATCTGGTGCATCTTTACAAGGTCTTCGCGTGTTTCACAAAGCCTGTTGAAGCCCTTAATATCTCTTACGCCGTTTTCGGAAAACTGCTTGTAGCGTTTTTCCATTTCACCAACCGCCCAACCGAGCGCACCTGCCGCCTTTCGGGGATTGGAAACAACGGGAACTTCAAGGTGAGCAATGCCGTTATAAACGGTAAATTCAACCATTTTCGGGTCAATCATGAGCAGCTTGACCTCGTCAGGCGAGGCGTTATAAAGAATGCTGACAATCATCGAGTTAAGGCAGACAGACTTACCCGAGCCGGTTGTGCCCGCAACAAGAAGGTGGGGCATTTTTGCAAGGTCTGCGCAGATAATGTTGCCGGTTATATCCTTGCCGAGTGCAACATTGAGCTTGCTCTTGGCATCCCTGAACTCGGGAGTATCGATAATTTCGCGCATTGAAACCATTGATTTTGCGCCGTTGGGCACTTCAATGCCGATGGCGGATTTGCCGGGAATGGGCGCTTCGATACGCACGCTTGTTGCTGCAAGGCGAAGAGCTATATCATCGGAAAGACCCGTAATTTTGTTAATTCTTACACCCGCTTCGGGCACAAGCTCATATCTTGTAACCGACGGACCGCGGCAGATATTTGTTACCTCCGCGTTAATCTTGAAGCTTTCAAGAGTTGAAACAAGCTTCTTTGCGCCAATCTGCATTTCGGTCATGCTGTCTGTTGAGCCGTCTTTTTCAACAATATTGAGCAAATCAATGGTCGGAAAAACATATGCGGGCTCTGCATCGGGCAGAACCTCAACGGGTATTTCAACCGCTTCTTCAATCGGCTCACCGTCGGGAACAGCGGGAGCTTTTCTTCTTTTCTTTGGTTTTTCCTCCTCAACGGCGGCTTCTATTGTTTCTTCAATAATATCCGTAGGCTCTGCATCGGGGAGCTTCACAACGGGAATTTCAGGCATAGGAACATCCTCCACGGGTGCAAAGGTAGATTCGTCCGTGATGAAATTATCCTCAAATTTTTCAACAGCAACAGTCGGCTGCTTTGGGGGGCTGAATGCCTTTTTGGTTTCTTTTTCTTTCTCTCTCTCCTGCTCAAGCTGCTCGCGCCTTGCCGCGTTCTGCTCCAGCTTTTCGTTGGTCAGTTCTCCAACGCGCTTAACGGGCTTGCGGATAGCGTTAAGCAGACCAAGAAGCGTTGTGCCTGTCAGGAACATTGCAAGCACAACAAGAAGAAGCACTATTGTTATGCATGCGCCCGTTTTGCCGAAAAGCTTTGAAACTGCGCCGCCGATAATTGCACCGAAAACGCCGCCGTTTGACAAGGACGCCGCCTTGTTCCATGAGTCGGAAATCTGGATTCCGATTCCGACGGTGTTAAGATATTCGGCTGTGTTCGCAAAAGTATGTATCGCGCCGCTTAAAAGCGCAACAAAAATGCCCGTACCCGTAAGATTTGCGGCAATGCTGCCCAAAGGCTTGTCCTTGGCATAAACAATTGCCATATAAATCAGCACGGCGGGAATGATATAAACGCAAAAGCCGAAAATGCCGAACATCGCGTTATGCAACGTCAGCCAAACACTTTCGCCTTTAATTAATGCAACGCAAAGCAGAAACACAGCCGCCGCCATTAAAACAATGGCGGTTTTCTGGCGTTTGACTGTTACGTTAACCTCTTTTTTTGCAGGTTCTTTTGCTGTTGTTTTCTTTGGGGCAGAGCTTTTCTGCGCGGGCTTTTTCTTTTGAGCCGCTCCCGATTTTTTGTTTTGGGTGGTTGCCATTTATGTCATCCTTTCGGAGATTTATTTTCATTTTGACTGATTAAATCATACAGACAGTTGAGCGCATCGGAAAGGCTGCCCAGAGAGTCAATCAGACCCTCGTTGACCGCCGCTTCACCGCTCAAAACCGTTCCGACGTCAAGAACAAGCTCGCCCGTCGCAAGCATCATTTCGCGGAATCTGTCGGGATTAATCTCGGAATTATCGGAAACAAAGCGGACTATGCGCTCCTGCATCTGTTCAAAATATGAAAGTGTTTGCGGCACTCCGAGCACAAGCCCGTTCATGCGCACGGGGTGAATGGTCATCGTTGCTGACGGAGTTATGAACGATTTATCGGTTGAAACCGCAAGCGGAACACCGATGGAATGCCCGCCGCCAAGCACGAGCGAAACGGTGGGGGTTGTCATGCCCGCTACCAATTCCGCAATCGCAAGACCTGCTTCGATATCGCCGCCAACCGTATTCAAAATCATAATCAAACCGTCAATTTCATCGCTTTCTTCAATAGCCACAAGCTGGGGAATAACATGCTCGTATTTAGTGGTTTTGTTCTGCGCGGGCAGAATATAATGCCCCTCAATCTGACCGATTATTGTCAGACAATGGATAAGATGCTCTCCCTTTCGCACAGTTACCGAGCCGGATTCGATAATGCCGTTTAATGCGGATGAATCGTCGCCATCGTTATTGCCGCTGCTGCAATCGGGCGACTGCCACGGAGGCGAAGGAAGAAAAAAGTTGTTGTTTTTTTTATTCTTATTGCTCATATTACGCACCCTTTCTCGGAATAAAACAAAACTAGTATTCCTCAAAAAGCGAGCATTAACCATAATACAATATTTATGATATTATAACATTATTTATTGTTTAATGCAATAAAAAAACGCAATATTTTGTATGATTTATTACATTATATATTGAAATATTTCCGCAAAATGAGTATAATTAATTTCGAGGTGAAAGCAATGTTAAAAAAGCTTGCGGAAATGATAAAAACGAGCGAAAACATAGTATTTTTCGGCGGAGCCGGAGTGTCGACGGAAAGTAATATAAAGGATTTTCGCTCAGCAGACGGCATATATAAAATGAATTATAAATATCCGCCCGAAAGCGTTTTGAGCCACAGCTTTTTCGAGGTGCACACAGAGGATTTTTACGATTTTTACAGAAAATTTCTCTGCTTCCCTGATGCGAAGCCCAACGCGGCGCATTATAAGCTCGCCGAACTTGAAAAATCGGGCAAATTAAAGGCTGTTATAACACAAAATGTTGACGGCTTGCATCAGCTTGCGGGCAGTAAATGCGTTTATGAATTGCACGGGTCTGCGCTTCGCAACTACTGCATGAAATGCGGCAAATTTCACGATTTTGACTTTGTTTATAAGTCAAACGGCATTCCGAAATGCGAATGCGGCGGCATCGTCAAGCCTGACGTTGTTTTATATGAGGAATCGCTGAACAAAGACATTATTTCGGGAGCGGTGAACGCCATTGCAAATGCTGATATGCTTATAGTTGCGGGCACCTCGCTGACCGTTTATCCCGCAGCGGGTTTCATCAGATATTTCAAAGGAAAGAACCTTGTTTTGATTAATAAAGATGCAACCGCAATGGACGAAAATTTCGGTCTTGTCATCCACGGCAAAGTCGGAGAGGTTTTGGGAGAAACTATTTAAGATTTTTAATAACCTACAGGTGAAACGAACAATGGAAATTATTAAAAAAATAGAGAATTTAAAAAATGAATTTTCAGAAAACTGCGTTACAAGAAAAAACGGCACAATTCTATTAGAACCAAACACAATTCCAAATTGCAGACACATGCTTTTTAAACCTCTTACGCAGGAATACGCAAATAATTTTTTAATTAATGAATACAAAAACACATTTCCTGATGAATATTTACGTTTTTTGTTTTATACAAACGGTGCTAATTTATTTAATGTAAAATTAAATATACAAGGTTTCAGCATAGCACATCCGTTATTTGTTATTTTCGGCTTACCATTGACTCCGCTTTCATGCAGAGCACAAGATATGGAAGAACCGTTCGACTTAAGAATTGAAGAACTGGCAAGACACAAAGATATTCCCGATGCATGGATAAAATGCGGCACATATACTAAAGATTATAACTTCGATATTCAAAACGATATATTTATTGATACAACCTCCAATCATGTGTTTTCATGTCAAAAAAACAAGAAAAATATTATTAATAATTGGAATAGTCTTGATGATTGTCTTTGTGATGTCTTTGATTCATTTTCGGAATGTAAATTAGAATATTAAAAAACCGCTCGGGTTCGTTTGAACTCGGGCGGTTTTGGCAGTATGTAATATTTAATTCTCCTCATCCGTCACTTCGTGACACCTTCTCCCCAAGGAGAAGGCTTTTTAAGTGTTAGAAAAGTCCGCTGATTCTGCCGTTTTCATCAACGTCAATTTTCTCTGCGGCGGGTACCTTGGGAAGTCCGGGCATGGTCATGATATCGCCCGTAAGAACAACGATAAAGCCCGCGCCTGCTGAAATCTTAACATTCTTGATTGTAACGGTGAAATTCTCGGGTGCGCCGAGCTTTGTCGGGTCGTCGGAGAAGCTGTACTGCGTTTTTGCCATGCAGACGGGAAGATTTGCGTATCCCATTGCTTCAAGAGCCGCAATCTGCTTCTTTGCGGCGGGAAGAACGCTTATGCCGTCACCGCCGTAAACCTTCTTGACAACCGCTTCAATCTTATCCTCGATTGAGCCGTCAAGCTCATAGGAGAATGTGAAATCATTGGGCTGTTCGCAAAGGGCAACAACCTCTTTTGCAAGCTCCTCGCCGCCTTTGCCGCCCTCTGCCCATACGGTGGAGAGAACAACGTTAACACCGAGTTCTTTACACTTATCGATAACAAGCTGAACTTCTGCATCTGTATCTGTCGGGAAACGGTTAACCGCAACAACAGAGGGAAGCTTGTAAACATTTTTGATATTGGAAACGTGGCGGAGAAGATTGGGAATACCCTTTTCGAGAGCTTCAAGGTTTTCGCCGTTGAGCTCGGTCTTGGGCACGCCGCCATGCATTTTAAGAGCTCTGATAGTCGCAACGATAACAACCGCGCTGGGGGTAAGACCCGCATAGCGGCACTTGATATCAAGGAACTTTTCCGCGCCGAGGTCTGCGCCGAAGCCTGCTTCGGTAATAGCATAATCGCCAAGCTTCATTGCAAGCTTTGTTGCCATAACGGAGTTACAGCCGTGAGCGATATTGGCAAAGGGTCCGCCGTGAACAAGAGCGGGTGTGCCTTCAAGAGTCTGAACAAGGTTGGGCTTGAGTGCATCCTTAAGAAGAGCCGTCATTGCACCTGCAGCATTAAGCTGACCTGCGGTAACGGGCTTTTCGTCATAGGTATAGCCGACAATAATTCTTGACAGACGCTCTTTAAGGTCTGTGATTGAAGTTGCAAGGCAGAGAACCGCCATAATTTCAGAAGCAACTGTTATATCGTAGCCGTCCTCTCTGGGCACGCCGTTAACTCTGCCGCCCAAACCGTCGGTAACGAAACGAAGCTGTCTGTCGTTCATATCAACACAGCGCTTCCAAGTGATTCTTCTGGGGTCGATATTGAGAGAATTGCCCTGATAAATATGGTTATCAAGCATGGCTGCAAGCAGATTGTTTGCAGCGCCGATTGCGTGGAAGTCGCCCGTAAAATGAAGGTTGATATCCTCCATGGGAACAACCTGAGCATAGCCGCCGCCTGCCGCACCGCCTTTAACGCCGAAAACAGGGCCAAGTGAAGGCTCGCGCAGAGCAACCATAACATTTTTGCCGATTCGCTTCATGCCGTCGGCAAGGCCGATTGTTGTTGTTGTTTTTCCCTCGCCTGCAGGGGTGGGAGTGATTGCGGTTACAAGAACAAGCTTACCCTCTTTTTTCTCGTTTTCTTTGAGAATTGAAAGGTCAACCTTGGCTTTATAGCTGCCGTATTGTTCAAGATATTTTCTGTCAATGCCCGCGGCATCGGCAATTTCGGTTATCGGTTGCATTTTGACGGACTGAGCAATTTCGATATCTGTCATCATGGTTTTCAGCATCCTCTCAATGAATTTTAATCTCACTCAATATATTGTGCATTAAAATAAAGAATTTGTCAATATATACATTTATTATTTTTAAAATTTGTAAACATTAACAAAGCAACTCCTAAAAATTTTTAGACATTTCACTGAAAATGAATATAAAAACTGTTGTTTTGACATTAAGGTTGTGTTATAATTACGGGTAGTAAATTATTTTTGACGGAGGTCTTATAAATGAACTATGATGTTGCCGTTGTCGGCGCAGGCGTTATAGGTTCACTTGTCGCGCGTGAACTGAGCCGCTACAACATTAAAATTGCTCTTGTCGAAAAGCATAACGACATGGCAATGGGCACCTCAAAAGCAAACAGCGCAATAGTGCATGCAGGCTTCGATGCGAAGCCCGGCTCACTCAAAGCAAAATTCAACGTCGAAGGCACAGCGCTCATGCCCGAGCTTTGCAAAACCCTTTCGGTTCCTTTCAAGCCTGTCGGCTCACTTGTTGTTGCCTTTTCTGACGAAGAGGTTGAAACACTCAATGAGCTTCTTGAAAGAGGAAACACAAACGGCGTGCCCGGTCTTGAGATTTATGATACTGCAAAACTCCGCGAAGCAGAGCCCTATATAAGTGACGAAGCAAAAGCCGCTCTTTGGGCACCCTCCGCAGGCATTGTATGCCCCTATGAACTGACGATAGCGGCGGCGGAAAATGCAGTTGTTAACGGCGTGGAATTTATCCGAAATTTCGAGGTTAAGAAAATAGATTTTAACGGCAGCAAATTTACGCTCTCAAACGGTGAAAAAGAAATAACAGCCGAATATGTAATCAATGCAGCAGGCGTTTACTGCGACGAAATCGCCGCTCTTATTGGCGACACCTCCGTTCACACAATGCCCAGAAAGGGCGAATACATGCTTTGCGACAAGGCGGTCGGAAAGCTTGCCAACCACACAATTTTCCAATGCCCCTCAAAAATGGGCAAGGGCATTCTTGTTACACCCACGGTTGACGGCAACCTTCTTCTCGGTCCGAGTGCGCTTGACATTGAGGATAAGGAAGATGTTGCAACAACGGCGGGCACTCTT
>JAZSGU010000205.1:0-14681 GCA_045532895.1 Acutalibacteraceae bacterium
ACCCGCCGCAAATGCTACGAATGACGAGCCGACAGAGCCTCTGGAGCCTACATAATAGCCATGCTCCATGGAATTCCAGACAAGCTTTTGGGCGATGATATAAAGAACACCGAAGCCGTTTTTGATGATTGAGTCAAGCTCTTTTTCAAGCCTTTCTCCGATATATTCGGGCAGCGGAGAGCCGTAATACGCTTCCATTCTTTCGTAGCATATCTTGCGAAGCTCATCGTCCGCGCCTTCAATCTTGGGCGGATATGTGCCGTCCGGTATGGGTTTTATTTCCTCGCACATGTCAGCAATAAGGTTGGGGTTTTTAACAACCACTTCATAAGCGGTGTCCTCGCCGAGATATGCAAATTCATCGAGCATATTCTGCGTTGTGCGCAGATAGAGCGGAGCCTGCTGTGCAGCATCCTTGAAGCCCTGACCCGCCATGAGAATCTCTCTGAAAATGCTGTCGGTTTCCTCAAGGAAGTGAACGTCACCAGTTGCAACAACGGGAATGTTAAGCTCGTCCGCAAGGTGAATTATGCGGCGGTTGATTTCGTTAAGCTCTTCGTCAGAGTCGACCATTCCCTCGCGCACCATAAAGGCGTTGTTGCCGTTGGGCTGGATTTCGAGATAGTCGTAAATTTCCGCCATATGGAGCAAATCCGCCTTGGGTCTGCCCATAAAAATCGCCTGATAAAGCTGACCCGCTTCGCACGCGCTGCCGACAATAAGCCCCTCTCTGTGAGCAAGAAGCTCGCTTCTGGGGATTCTGGGGTGGCGGTAGTAATATTCGAGATTTGATTTTGAAATAAGCTGATAAAGGTGCTTAAGACCAACCTTGTTCTTTGCAAGCAGGATAATATGGTAGGTGGGCAGTCTTTTGATATTGAGGGGAATTTTTTCGTTGATTTCACCAACGTTTTCAACACCCTTTGCCTTGCAAAGCTCCAAAAGCTTTTCAAAAATGCCCGCAAGCGCACCCGCATCCTCATCCGCTCTGTGATGGTCAAAGTCGGGAAGTTTAAAATGCTTTGAAAGCGAATCAAGCTTATAGTTTTTAATGCCCTCAACAAGGCTCTGCGCCATAACAAGGGTATCGATGTGGGTGTAGTTATATTCTATCCCGTTTCTTTGGCAAGTATGTTTCAAAACGCTTGTATCAAAGGTTGCATTATGCGCAACGAGAACACCGTCGCCGCAAAATTCAAAGAATTTGCGCACAGCCTCGCCCTCTTTGGGGGCACCCGCAACCATGCGGTTGTCAATGCCCGTAAGAGCCGTTATCTTGGTCGGAATGGGGCATTCGGGGTCAACAAAGGTCTGGAATCTTGCCCTCTCCGCGCCGTCAACATATTTAACCGCGCCGATTTCCGTAAGGCGCACCTTATCCGTGCGCAATCCCGTGGTTTCAACGTCAAAAACAATAAAAGTGCCGCTCAAAGGCATGTCCGAATTGCCGGTTACTATCTTAACGGAGTCGTCAACATAGTAGCCCTCCATACCGTAAATAACTTTGATGCCGTTTTTCTTGGCTGCCGCCGCAGCTTCGGGGAACGCCTGAACAACGCCGTGGTCAGTTATCGCCACAGCCTTGTGACCCCATTTTGCCGCCCTTGCAACAAGCTTTGCCGCGCCCGTCATGCCGTCCATTGCGGACATGTTGGTGTGCATATGCAGCTCAACTCGCTTTTCCTCGGCGGTATCCTTTTCTTCAAGCTCCTCGATAATCATAACCGAGTTTGCCTTGATGCAATAGGTCTTTATGTAGTCGTCATACTCAACGTGACCGCGGAGCATAACAACCTTGCCGTCAGAAATATTGGCAACAAGTTGTTCGCAGTTCTGAACAGCCTCAAATATTTTAACCGTGTAGGAATTTGTTTTATCCGTAATATTGAAATTGATGATTTTGCGCTTGCCGTCGCGCGTTTCACGAATATCGAGTGAAAACACCTTGCCCCATACGGTAACGTTGCCGTCCTCGATTGAAACGCCGTTAAGAGGCACGGGCTTTGACTTAATTTTGTTGCCGTAAATTACCTTTGCATTGGTCAAGGAAATCGGCAAATCCTCATATTCCCTTTCGGGCTTTTTGGGCTTCTTTTGCTCGCTTGCGGCAGGGACTTCTATTTTAATCGTCTGCGCCTGCATCTGAACATATTCGGGTGAGTCAAGCTTGGGAGTGTTTTCTCCCTTTATTTCAACTTCGGTGTGAATACCGAAGCATTCGCTGATATATTTAACCAGAAACTCCTTTGCGCCTGCATCACAGAGTATATCAGCGCCGTTAAAAACGATTATTGTAACTTTATTCTCGTTAACTTCAAATTTTGCATTTTCAAGAAAGCCGTTTGCGGCGGCTATGTTTTCTTTCATTGCTCTGACAAGCTGGGGCGCGCATTGAACCGAAAACGCGCTTGCGGGGTATAACGGCTTTATAACCGCCTTATTAATGCCGAGAACACTTTTCATTTCGTTTTGCGCCGCAACAATAAATCTATCCTCAACATATCTGTCAAAACGCGCGGTAATGTCAAGCTTCATCGTGTCCTCATCAAGGAAGATGCGCTCAACCAAACCGCCCGAAAACATTTCACGCAGCCCCACACTGATATATTCGCCTATAAAATTTAAGATTGCATTTTCCTGCATTTTTATCACCGAAAAACAAAGGACAGAGTCGCTCTGCCCTTATATTTATAATTTTTCTATTTCTTCAAGAAGTCTGTCAACAGCCTCGTTTTCGGGCACCTTGCAGACTATTTCGCCCTTTTTAAATATAAGGGCACAGCCGTCGCCGCCCGCAATGCCGATATCTGCTTCGCGCGCTTCTCCCGGGCCGTTAACCGCACATCCCATAACGGCAACCTTTATGTTCTTCTTGCAGCCTGAAAGCCTTTCTTCAACATCATTGGCAAGAGAAATTAAATCAATCTTTGTTCTGCCGCAGGTGGGGCAAGAAACGATATCAACGCAGTCGGTTTTAAGCCCTATTGCCTTGAGTATTCCGTTTGCCGCCGCAACCTCCTTAACGGGGTCATCGGTCATGGAAACGCGGATTGTGTCGCCTATTCCGTCAAGCAAAAGCGAGCCAATGCCTATGGATGATTTTATCAATGCCATGTTGTGGGTGCCCGCTTCGGTAACACCGAGATGCAAGGGATAGTCGCATTTTTCTGCAACGAGTCTGTAAGCCTTTGCCATTATATTGACATTTGATGACTTTATGGAAACTATAATATCGTTAAAATCACATTGTTCAAGCAGTTTTGCGTGGTTCATTGCGCTTTCTGCAAGGGCTTCGGCGCAGGGTGAGCCGTATTTTGAAAGAAGCTCTTTTTCAAGCGAGCCGGAATTAACGCCGATGCGAATGGGAACCTTCTTCGCCTTGCATGCGTTTGCAACAGCACGCACTCTGTCCATCGAGCCGATGTTGCCGGGGTTTATGCGTATTTTGTCAACACCCGCTTCAAGGCTTTCAAGAGCAAGTCTGTAGTCAAAATGGATATCCGCAACAACGGGCACGGTAAGGTTTTCTTTGAGCTTTTCAATAAGCTTTACCGCCGCCATATCAGGCACAGCCGCTCTGATAATTTCACAGCCTGCCTTTTCAAGCTCAGCTGCCTGCTTAACGTTGCCATCAATATCACTCGCAGGTCTGTTAAGCATCGACTGCACGGTTATGGGCGATGAGCCGCCGACATAAATATTGCCGACCTTAACCTGCCTGCTGTTTCGTCTTTCCACCATCAAACACCTCTTATCAGCCTTAATATATCGCTGAACGAAATAACAACCATGAGAAGCATGAGCAGCACCAAACCTATTGCATGCACCCAGCCCTCATATTTACGGGGAACGGGCTTTCTGAAGACCATTTCAATCACCATGAAGAAAAGCCTGCCGCCGTCCAGCGCGGGAAGCGGAAGAAGGTTGAAAAGCCCGATGTTTATGGCAATCATCGCCATAAGAGTTAAAAGATAAGTGTAATCTGTTTGCTGGGTTGCGGTCTGTGCGGCATCGGCTATAAACGAAACTGTGCCGATAGGCCCCGAAAGCTCGCTGAGGCCGTATTGACCCGTTACAAGGTCTAGCAGACTAATCCATACTATTCTGCCGATTGAAACAGATTCAAGCACCGCGTTTTTTGCAACGCTCAAAAAAGTGGGCGGAACGCCCTTGATTATGAAATCATAAACGATTGTCAGCGTTCCGTTGTTATTATAAGTCTGAAGCTTTACAGCGTTAAGCTCAACGGTTTTGCCGCTTCTTTCAACGGTGAAATCGATTATTCCGTCTTTATCCCTTGACATGAGAAATCCGAGGTCATATTCTGAATAAACACGCTTGCCGTTGATTTTTTCTATCTTGTCACCAACCTGCAAATACTGACTGCTGACGGAATTTTCTTCAAACGAATGAATTTGAGGCAGACCTATAAGGTCAGTCTGCGAAAGCATTATCGCAACAATGATAACGCCCATAATAAGGTTAACAACGCCGCCCGCCGCAACGATTATAAAGCGCTGCCAAGTGGGCTTTTTGCAGAATGCACGCTCATTTTCGCTATCCTCATCCTCACCCTCCATGCTGACGAAGCCGCCGATAGGGAAAAGGCGCAGTGCATATTTGGTTTCTCCCTTTTTGAATTTAAACAGAGTGGGACCCATACCCATGGCAAATTCATTTACCTGCACCTTAAAAAGCTTTGCGAAGGTGAAATGACCAAGCTCATGAAAGAATATGATTAACCCGAAGAAAAGTATGGCAATAATAATCGGCCACACCTTGCCCCAAACCGCCGACGCGGTTATAAGAGGAATTATTTTCATGTAAACAACCTTTCTGTAGCTGTGCGCACCGCGTTATCCGCTTCAAAAACCTGCTCAAGTGTATAATTCGAAACATTCTGAACGCAGTCAAACGCATTTTCAACAGCGCGGGGAATATCAAGAAAGCCTATTTTACCGCTTCTGAAAAGCTCGTTTGCTTTTTCGTTAGCCGCATTAACCGCAGCGGGGAAAAGGCCGCCCTTTTCAAAAGCTCTTCTGCATAAGTTTATGCAGGAAAAGGTTTCATAATCCGGTTTTTCAAAAGTAAGCGTTGCCGCCTCAGCAAGGTCAAGCTGCCTGACGGGGCTTACAAATCTGTCGGGATAAGTGAGCGCATACTGAATGGGAATACGCATGTCGGGAACACCGAGCTGCGCAATAACGGAATTGTCGATATACTCAACAAGCGAGTGGACAATGCTCTGCCTGTGAACGAGAATATCGATATCAGCCGCTTCCATTCCGAAAAGCCATGCGGCTTCGATAAGCTCCAAACCCTTGTTCATCATTGTAGCGGAATCGATGGTTATTTTTGCACCCATGCTCCAATTCGGGTGCTTGAGTGCCTGCTCAAGAGTAACTTTTGAAAGCTCCTCGCGGGATTTGCCGAAAAACGGACCGCCCGAAGCTGTTAAGATAAGTCTTTTAATCTGCTTTTGGCTCTGACAGCCCTGCAAGGACTGAAAAATTGCCGAATGCTCACTGTCAACAGGAAGAATTGCAACGCCTTTTTTTGCAGCGGCATCCATAACAATCTTACCGCCCGCAACAAGCGTTTCTTTGTTGGCAAGAGCGATGTTGCTGCCCGTTTCAATCGCCGCAAGAGTGGGTGCAAGGCCTGCAATGCCTACAATGCTGTTGAGCACGGAGTCCGCACCGCAACGCGCGCATTCTTCAACACCTGCTTTGCCCGAAAGAACCTTTGTCGGGGTATCTGCAACTTTTATTTTTAAATCCGCCGCTGCCGCTTCATCGGCAACCGCCGCAAAACGGGGGCTGAATTTTCTTATCTGCTCCTCTAAAATATCCGTTCTGCTGTTTGCTGTCAAAGCAACAACCTCAAAGCCCATAAGCTGAGCCACTTCAAGTGCCTGAACGCCTATTGAGCCCGTTGAACCGAGAACGGCAAGAGTTTTAGTCATTAAGTATCAATCCTTATTTATAGAATGCAAGCATAATCTCAATGATTACATAAAGAGCGGGCATGGTAACAAGGAAGCTGTCAATTCTGTCAAGCACTCCTCCGTGACCCGGGAAAAGGTTGCCGAAATCCTTTTCACCAAAATTCCTTTTGATAACGGAAGCTGAAAGGTCGCCGCACATGCCGAGAATTGCAAGAATTATTGAGAAAACAACAACCATCCAAAGCTTGAGCGTGTCAAGGTGGAAGAAGAAACGGTCACATACAAGATATGAAGCCACACAGAAAAGTACCGTGCCCACAACGCCGCCGATTGCTCCCTCAACAGACTTTTTGGGGCTGATTCTCGGAGCAAGCTTGTGCTTGCCGAATTTACTGCCAACAAAATATGCCCATGTGTCGCTCATCCATGCGCAGTACATGGCGCACAGAATAAGAAAAACGCAATGCGAGCGCTGGAAAAGCTCGGGGTAATCAACGCAAAGGTTCCTCACCTTGAAGAAGGTGCCCAAAGAGCCGGGGATTGCAAGAGAACCGAAAAGAGCCAGCGCAACGTTCTCAAACTTAGTTTTGTCATAGCATTTAAGCATTATTATAAGCAATGCTATGACATACACAATAATAAAAACCGATGACGGCATGGGCAGATATTGCTGAATATTAAAATCAACAAATGCAGGGCCTACCGCTGCAACAACCATTGAAGTGCCTGTCAAAAGCTTGTTTTTGCATTTAGAAACACGCATTATTTCATAAGCTGCAATAGCGGAAATCAATCCCATGGGGATACTCATAACTCCAAGGTAGCCAAGGCCCGTAAACACCAAAAGCATTATTACTATGAGCGCGCATATAACGCCGGTTATTATTCTTACTTTCATTTCTTACCACTCATTCTTTTAAAATTCAGCTAATCAAACCCCGCCGAAGCGTCTGTTGCGCATGCTGTAATCTATAATTGCCTTATCCAAATCATCTGTTGTGAAATCGGGCCATAGTATATCGGAAAACCAAAATTCCGAATACGCTGCCTGCCAGATAAGGAAATTTGAAAGGCGGTATTCTCCACTGGGTCTGATAATCAAATCGGGGTCGGGCAGACCCGCGGTGTAAAGATTGCCGTCTATATCTTTCAAGGTTATATCGTCGGTTTTAAGCTCCCCTGCCTCAACTTTTTTTGCAATTTTTTTGAAGGCATGGAGCAGCTCATCTCTGCCGCCGTAGTTAACCGCAAGATTTATTGTTATTGAATGCTTGTCGGCTGAACGGCTTTCGAGAATGTCAATCATATTAACTATGTCCTCGGGAAGTGCCGCCCTGTCGCCTATATAGCGAATGCGCATTCCCTTTGCTTCGTTCTCTTCTTCTCTTTCATGTGCTTCAGATAAATAATCTCTGAAAAGATTCATTATTGCCGAAACCTCGTCGGCGGGACGCTTCCAATTCTCGGTTGAAAAAGCATAAAAGGTCATGCATTCTATGCCAAGCTCGGCGGCATAGTCACAGATGGTGCGAAAAACCTTTGCGCCTGCCTTGTGCCCCTCGCTTCTTTTTAATCCCTGCTGCTTTGCCCAGCGCCCGTTACCGTCCATGATAACACCGATATGCCTCGGCAGAGAAATATTTTCAAGCATTTCCTTTGTCATCTTTTATGCTCCTTAAAAGTGTTTGAAAATTCAAATTATGGCTGCCGAGAATGGATGACGGATGGCGTTTTTCGCCCGCAGGCGTATCGAGAATACGTCAAGGGCGAAAAACGTCAAATAAACAACATATAACACGTTTATGCTCCGTCGCCATTCTCAGCAGTCAGAATTGAATTTAGATTTCCATGATATCTTTTTCTTTTGCTTCAGCAGCCTTATCAATTTCTTTGATGTACTTATCGGTTATATCCTGAAGCTTCTTTTCTGCATATTTAAGGTCATCCTCTGTGATTTCGGAAGCCTTTTCCATCTTCTTTACCTTGTCAATGCAGTCGCGGCGGGTTGAACGGATTGAAACTCTTGAATCCTCCGCCATCTTCTTAACGTCTTTGCAAAGGTCCTTACGGCGTTCCTCTGTAATCTGAGGGAAAACAAGGCGGATAATTCTGCCGTCGTTCTGAGGATTGATGCCGATATCAGATGCCTGGATTGCCTTTTCGATTGTGTGAAGAGTTGATGTGTCCCAAGGCTGGATTGTGAGAATTCTTGCCTCTGCAACAGAAACAGCCGCCATCTGGTTGATGGGAGTGGGAGTTCCGTAATAGTCAACTCTGATTTTGTCAAGAACGGAAGCGTTTGCCCTGCCCGCTCTCATTGATGAAAATTCCGAATTAAGTGCGTTTAAGGTTTTACCCATTTTTTCTTCTGCCAATGCGAATACTGTCTGCATTTATTTAGCCCTCCTTAACTATTGTTCCGATATTTTCGCCGACAACCGCTTTAACGATATTTTCGGGGTTTTCAAGGTTGAAAACAAGAATCGGAATATTATTGTCACGGCAAAGCGAAGCTGCCGTTGAATCCATAACCTTAAGATCTTTTTCAAGAACCTCACTGTGAGTTACAACATCGTATTTAACCGCGTCCGCAAACTTGTTGGGGTCTTTGTCATAAACGCCGTCAACATTTGTTGCCTTAAAGATGATGTCCGCCTTAATTTCAGCCGCTCTCAACGCTGCGCATGTGTCTGTTGAGAAGAAGGGGTTGCCCGTTCCGCTGCCGAAAATAACAACTCTGCCTTTTTCAAGATGGCGCACAGCCTTGTTTCTGATGTATGTTTCGGCTATCTGATGCATTTCAATCGCGCTCTGAACTCTGACGGGAACATCGAGCTGTTCAAGTGAATCGGCAAGAGCAAGCGAATTCATAACGGTTGCAAGCATTCCGATATGGTCGGCACGGGTTCTGTCCATGCTGCCGCCGGAGCGTCCGCGCCAAAAATTTCCGCCGCCGACAACAAGGCCTACCTGAACACCGAGGTCTGTTATCTCTTTAATTGAGGAACAGATTGAATTAATTGTGTCAAAATCAAAGCCATGGCCTTTACCGCCCGACAGCACCTCGCCGCTGAGCTTTAAAAGAATGCGCTTATAGACAGGTTGCATATATAAACACCTCTTTGAAATTATAAAAGTCGCTATTATAGCTATTATATATTTTACTTTATTTAGGGCGAAGTGTAAAGCATTATTTTATATTTTATGCAAATTTTTGTGCATTAAATTATTAATTTTTATAATAAAAGCAAAAAAACTTGCTTATAACATAAAATTATTATATAATAATTTGGTATAAGTATTTTATTAAGGTGAAACGAATGAAAAATCTGATCTTAAGAAACACTCCCGAAATTGCAGATATGTTTGAGCTTCGCACGGTTGACAGCATTGACGGCAAAAACAACTATGATGTGTTTTGCGAAAACGGAAAAATCGTTATATGCGGCGACTGCAAAATAAGCCAGGCAATGGGCTACTATGCCTATTTAAAAAAGCATTGCGGCGTTAACCTTTCTCATTGCGGTAACACATCGCTTTCGGTTGAATCCGCTCCCCTTTTTGAAGGCAGAATAACAAAGGTTATTGAGCAAAAAAGGCGTGCGTTTATGAACTACTGTACCTTCGGCTATTCATTTGCTTATTTGAAGTGGGAGGATTGGGAAAAAGAAATCGACTTTATGGCGATGAACGGCATTAACATGCCTCTTTCCGTTGTCGGCAGCGAGGCTGTATGGTATTACACAATGCGCGATTTTACCTACAGCGAAACGGGCGCGCTTTCATATCTTTCAGGCCCAGGCTTTTGGCCCTGGCAGCTTATGACCAACATTTCAGGCTATTTCAGCCTCACCGATGTTAAGTATATCGAAAGCAGACTTGAACTCGGGAAGAAAATTATTGACCGCGAGGTTGAGCTTGGCATGACTCCGATTCAGCAGGGCTTCGCAGGCACCGTTCCCTCGACGATAACCAAGCTTTTCAACAAGGTCAAGCTTCGCATGGTGCCCTCATGGTGCAACTTCCCGATTACATACCAGCTTGACCCGACAGACCCGGTATTCAAGAAATTCGGCACTGCCCTTCTTGAAAAACAGCGTCAGCTTTTCGGCGCATATCATTACTATGCATGCGACCCGTTCCATGAAAACAACCCTGCAATCAAAACAAGGGATTATCTTTGGAAGGTCGGCAGAGCAATCGACACAATGTATAAGGACTTCGACAAAGATTCCGTTTGGGTTATGCAAAGCTGGTCGCTCCGCGAGCAGATTGTTAAGGCAGTTCCCAAGGAAAGGCTTCTCATCCTTGACATTGACGGCACAAAATATAAGGAACACGACAACTTCTGGGGCTATGAATTTGTGCTTGGCAACATTCACAATTTCGGCGATAGAAACACTCTCCACGGCAGTATAAAAGCTCTTGCAGACAACGCATACGCCGCACTTGACTGCGATAACTGCAGCGGCACGGGTCTTTTTATGGAGGGCATTTTTCAGAATCCTCTTTATTATGACCTTGCATTCCAGATGCTGACCGAGGACGGCGCGATTGACCTTGACGCATGGCTCAAGGACTACGCATACCGCCGCTACGGGAGCAAGGAAAAATGCCTTGTTGATGCGATGCTGACCCTGAGAGACAGCTGCTACAGCGAAAAATGCACGGGCAGAGAAACGGGCTCGGTTATCTGCGCAAGACCTGCAACAGAGCTTCGCCACACCGCTCCCAATGATTTCAGAGAGCTTCGTTATGATAACAAAACTCTTTACCGCGCGGCAGAGCTTCTGTTGAGCAGCGAAAACGCAGCCAAAGACGGCTTTGCTTATGATGCGTGTGACCTTGTGCGTCAGGTTTTAAGTAACTTTGTTTCAAATCTTTATGACAAGGCAATGTACGGCTTTAACAATAAGGATGTTAATATTTTTGAACGCTCGTCAAACGCATTTTTGAAAATCTGCGAAGAGGTTGATTCGCTCCTTCAGACAAGGCCCGAGCTTACCCTTCATGAGCATCTTAAGCAGGCGCGTGAGCTGGCTTTCACAGAAAAAGACCAACAGAATTTTGAACTTAATCTGCTCACACAGATAACCGTTTGGGGTCCCATTGCAAACTCGGTCAACTATGACTACGCGTGGAAAGAATGGGGCGGACTTATCGGCACATATTATGTTAAACGCTGGCAAAGCTTTTTTGAGAGGCTTGCTTATGAATTCCCAAAACGCAGAAGATTTTCAACCACCACCCGTAAGCAGTATTGTGAAAGAAACATATACAGAGGCAACCAATTCTATAAGAACTATGCGGAATTTGAAAGGAAATGGCTTTCAACCGCAAATCCTGATGCCCCAAGCGAGGAAAACACGGTTGAACTTGCACGCAAGCTTTTGGAAAAATACAGACGGGCAATTCTTGAGGATTAAAAAACAGCAAAAACAGCCAACAATGTTGGCTGTTTTTTATGTTAAAAAGCTTTTTGCAACCGCACCGGCAAAAAGTCAGATAAAACTTTACAGATAAAGGCCCCCGGCTTACGCCGAGGGCCTTGTTTTAATTAAAGGGGAATAACTGTGCAGGTAATCTGGTCAATATCGCAAACACCGACTGCATAGTCCTTGATAATCAAGCCGTCCATTGTGTTGATATCTCTATCCTTAATGACATTACCGGCCTTTACCTTGTATGCGCGATACTGGTCTGATGACTTGATGCTCCATGATGTTACATTGTTTGTTTCATCATAAACAGCAGCTGCATCGCCTGCGTTTGCATCTGCGTCGCCGTTGATATCGCCGTAGATGATGATGTAGAACTGCTCTACCTGCTCACCCGTAACATTATCAAATACCTTTACAATCGCGCCGGTACCTACTGAACCGTAGGTTATTCCGTTTGCGGTTGTTACGCGTTCAACCTCAATGCGTCCGTCGCCGAGAACTGTTACATACTTGTTGAGAAGAGTCTTTTCTGTAAGTCTTGTTCTCAAGCCGTAGATGTACCACTCGTCAAATGAATCAGGTGTATCATAGGGGTCGGGAGTTACGGTGTAACCGTCGTTATAGGACTCAATCACGCCGTCTCTTTCAACCATTGTTGTGCTGCCTTCAATGGGAACAAGCTTAACAGGGATTCTTTCATAAACTGCATAGAGCTTATAATCACCTGCAGGCATTGTCATTGTTTCGAGCTCTTCATTTGCGATAACACCGAAAGCATCTGCGTCATCTGCATCAATGACAGGAGGAACAGCGGGGTTATCTACCCAACCGAGGAAGTTGTAGTGGCCTTCAAACTCAGGAGCGGGAGGAGGAACGATGGGAGCGCCGAACTTAGCCTCTGTTTCGGCATAGGACTTAGCTACCGTGGGAGCTGTGGGGCCACCTTCAGCTGCAACATATTCATAGAATGTGAGCTTGTAGGTTGCTTCTTTCCAAACAGCAACAAAATCTTCGCCGTCTTCGTCCATCGTGCCGTAGTTACCGTCGGTAATTACATTGTTGGGGTCATCAGCAGGTGCCCAGCCTACGAAATCATAGCCGTCTTTTACGGGATTGTTGGCGGGAGCCTTGATATCCTCACCGAAGGTTGTGGGAGCGGTTTCTGTGGAAACCTTGTCGCCGTTTTCATCATAGATGGGGTCACCGTTGTTATCAACAAAGTAGCCGTCGCCTGCATCGAATGTTGCATCAAATGCATTCTTTGCCCATGTTGCATAAACAACTATATCCTCATCTCCCATGAGAGCGGGAATGGTTGCCTTTGAGCCGTCTTCATATACCCAACCTGTGAATGCAAATCCGGGATTAACGGGGTCTGCAACAGCGGGAATGGGTGCACCGTAGAGGTAATCATCCTGAGCTACTATGCTTGACTTTTCGGTATCATAGTAAGCGGTGAAGCTATGCTCATTTCTTGCAATATATGCATAGAGAACAAGGTCTTCGCCTGCAACTATTGTTCCGTAAAGCTTGTTGTCGGCCAATGTGAAGCCTGTGGGAGCAGTGTAGCCTACAGTCACGGTCTTGCCAATCTGACCGTCAGTGAGAGTTGTTGTTGAAGTTGCGGTATCGGGATATGTTCCGTCAACCTTCATTTCATAAACTTCAAATGTATAGGGAACACCGTCGATGGAATTCCATTTTGCTGTGAATACAAGGTCCTTTGCAGGCATTGTTTTGTATTCTGTGTTCTGAACGCCGTCAGCATCGAACCAACCGCCGAATGTGTAGCCCGCCTTTGTGGGCATTTCGGGAGCAGGAACGCTTGCACCGCAATCAACAAGCTTCTGGTTGAAGCCTTCAACGATAACTTCAGTTGTTGTGCCGTCATCATTTTCGATTACATCGCTGATATAAGTTATCTTATACTGCTTGGGAGTCCATACAGCTGTAAGTGTTTCGCTTTCTTCGGGGAAGGTTGCGGGAGCGTTTGCGCTGACATTGTCTTCAGTGTCTTTCCAACCTGCGAATGTGTAGCCGTCCTTTTCGGGAGCGGGAACCTTGTCGGCAGGAACAGCTGCACCGATATAACCTTCAACCTCTGTTACTGTGCCGTCAACATCAAAGCTGATTGTTGTCTTGTCAAGTGCATAGTAAATCTTAAGAACAGTTGAGCCGTCGGGTTCAACTACAGCTTCAAGAACTGATTTTTCTTCATCAACCGTGTAGTTATCCTTTGCTTCGGGAACTACCGATGCTGTTGCTTCAGTCTTGGATTCAACACTGCTTGTTTCGTCGGGAGTTGAAGGATATGTTCCGTCAGCATCCATGAGGTAGATTTCAACAGTAACAGTCATATCGGCGGGAATCCAAACTGCTGTGAAGTTCTTGCCCTCTGCATCCATATCTTCGGGAGCATTGCCGTTTTCGTCAACCCAACCGTCAAATTCGTAACCATCTCTGGTGGGCTCATCATAAGCGGAGCCATCTTCACCGGGAACAACGATTTCGGTATCGAATACGGTGGGAACCTTTACGGTTGTTTCGCCGCCGTCGAATTCACCGCCGTTTGCATCAAAGCTTGCATCGAAGGTGTCGGGAGTCCAATTTGCCTTTGCATTTACATCGTATGCAGGCATCTTTTCGGGCTCATCTATAACAACGGTTTCACCGTCTTCATTAGTCATTGTCCAAGTCCAGCTGCCGAATATGTGACCGGTCTTTTCGGGATTTTCGGGAAGCTCAACGGGCTTGTTATAATCGAGAGTGATGGGCTCAATCTCTGTGCCGCCGAGTGTATCAAATGTTATTGTGTACTGATTTACAGTCCATGTAGCATTATATTCAGCGTTTCCGAGTGCCTTGGGAACAACGGTGTTATCCCAGCCTGCGAAGGTCCAGCCTGTTCTTGTGGGAACGGGAGCTGTTACGGTTGCACCGTGGAAATACTTGTCGGTATCCTCGATTGAACCGTCTTCAAACTTGCCGCCCATTGAGTAGAATGTGATTGTGTATTCGTTTCTTGCATAGTAAACCTTCAGAACGGTGGAGCCGTCGGGAAGGATTTCTGCCTTGAGAACGCTTTCATCAGCAACGTAGAAGCCTTCGGCTGCACTTGCGCTGATTTCAGCGATTGTGCCGGTTGTGCCGGTCTTATCCTGAACTACGGGGCAACCCTCATACTCGTATGAGCCGGTTGTATCCATTGTGTAGATTTCAACCTTGTACGGTGTGTCTGTAGCAGGATTCCAGATTGCTGTGTAGGTTGTGTCCTCTGCGGGCATTTCACCGGG
>JAZSGU010000167.1:0-16306 GCA_045532895.1 Acutalibacteraceae bacterium
TTTTGCGAAGCTTTCTATAAAGACTATGAAAACATGAGGAAAACCGCGAGTCTATCCGTAAGCGTAAACTGCATCGGCTGCGGCAAATGCGCAGAGCAATGCCCCGTTGATGCAATCGAAATCCGCGGCGGCAAGCCCGCGTGGGTCAAAGAAAAATGCGCCATGTGTCTCGGCTGCCTGCATCATTGCCCCGAATTTGCGATACAAAGGGGCGAAAAAACCGCGCTTCACGGTCAATATGTTCATGAATGAAAAACCGGCATACGCAGTTGCGTATGCCGCAGATTGCCGAAAAACTTGTTTTTCGGCAAGATGATGGCTGTTGAGAAAGGAAGTCAGACGGTGTTTTCTTCGACCGAAGGCGTACAAAGGTACGTCGATGGGAGAAAAAACGCCGAATAAACAAAAGATTTCCTTTCTTTAATTGGGTTGTCGAGGATACCGACCTCTACAATCAAATTCGGCGGGGGCAAGCTCCCGCCCTACTCTTAATTTTTTGTTTATGTTCTGACGACTTTATCGACAGTAAACGGCATACACTGTTGTGTATGCCGTGTTTTTTTTTATACCTCTATCAAATTGTAATCCCTTGTGCCGAAGCCGAGCTTAACGGCAGCATCGATTGTGTGAACGCCGTTTCTGCTTTCAATGCGCTCAATAAGGTGGGGTTTGCCGGGGTCTGAGCAGGCATAAACAAGGTCGATGCATGCTTGGTCAATCGCAATGGGGTCATCGGAAACAAGGATGCCGATGTCCGCAATGCAGGGGTCCTCCGCAACGGCGCAGCAGTCGCAGTCAACACTCATATTTTTCATAACGTTTACATAAACGATTTTGCCTTTGAAGTATTTGACAACTGAGCTTGCCGCATCTGCCATGGATTCAAGGAATGAATCGTGGTCGGAGTTCCAGAAGTCTGCAGGGTCGCCCACTCCGTGGATATAGCCCTTGCCGTAGGATGAGGCAACGCCGATTGAAAGCTGCTTTATTGCTCCGCCGTAGCCGCCCATGGGGTGACCCTTGAAATGGGAGAGAACAAGCATGGAGTCATAATTCACAATGTTTTTGCCGACAAAGTTTTTCTTTATCTTCAGCCCGTCGGGGATATCAAGCACAAGGTCGGGGCCCTCTGCATCAAGCAGGTCAACGGGGAAGATATCCCAGCCGTGCTCTTTGAAAAGCGCAAGATGCTTTTCTGTTGTGTTTCTTTCGCCGTTGTATGCGGTGTTGCATTCAACAACCGTGCCGTTAACATGGTCAACAACGGGCTTCCAGAAATCGGGCTTCAAGAAATTTTGATTGCCCTTTTCACCCGAATGCACCTTAACGGCAACTTTGCCTTCAAGCTCTTTGCCGAGCATTTTATAAAGCTCCAAAACCCTTTCGGGGGTTATGGTGCGTGAAAAATATACATTTGCGCTCATATGAATTCTCCTTCCGTCAGTATTTATATTATACCATATTTTTGAGCCCGATGCAAGAAAAACGAATTGACAGCCGCATGCCGAAATGCTAAACTGATTTTATAAAGCTTTTATACGGAGGAACTTATGAAAAATAATGTTTGTATGATTGCCCACAGAGGCTACAGCGCATGCTATCCCGATAACACAGAGATTGCATTTCTTGAGGCGGCAAAAAACGGCTCTGGCGGCGCAGAAACCGATGTGCGCATAACAAAAGACGGCGTTTATGTTACCAACCACAATGACGAGGCAACATTTGAGGACGGAACAGAGCTTTTGGTGGCAGAGTCAACCTATGAGGAGCTGACCGCAAAGCCTTTGAAAAACACAAAATCAGCAGAAACGGTTTATCTTTGCACATTTAAGCGTTACCTTGAAATCATGAAAGAAAACAACATGATTTGCTTTATTGAGCTCAAAGGTGCATTCACACAGACGCAGGTCAAAGAAGTTTTTGAAATTGCGGCGCAGGTTTATGACCTTTCAAAATGCATCATGCAGTCGTTTGATTTTGACAATCTTATCAGAGCGCGCGAAATGTTCCCCAACCTGCCGCTGATGCTCACCTACGGCTCGGCAGAAGAGGATTACAAGCGTTGCTTTGATTACGGTTTCTCTCTTGACTCATATTATGGAATAATTACACCTGAAATGATAAATGAGTTTCACGACAGAAAGCTGGAGGTTGCTTTGTGGACCGTTAATGACAAGGAAGCACTTGATTATTGTCTTTCACTGGGTGTTGATTACATTGAATCCGATTGCTTCGGAGGTTGAAAATAATATAAAAAGCCAAGGGCGTTTTCCAAACGGAAAACGCCCTTTTTCGACTTTGTTATTAACATTGAAAGGATGGATGGGGACCGAAAACGCTTGCACCTCGTTTTCGGCGAAACGAAAATCTTACTTGCTATGTTCATATTATATTACATTCATAAGCGAAAAACCACCTTATTTAATTACAATATTAATACAAAACGGTTACAAAATCGCCTTGAAAAGTTACAATTTGTAACTATTAAAGCGGGAATTTCAGCATATATATAATATATATTGGCAAAAAGGGGTATTGTAATGAATACGGTAAAAGAAAAGCATTCGGACATTATTACATTCATAATATCGGTTGTTATTGCTTCGACGCTCGTTTTCGGTCAGTTTGCGGGCAAGCTGTCGCTTGCGATGGCGTCGGTTGTTTTTTATTCGGGAGTGCAGACGCAAACGCAGTTGATAGATGAAACAAAACCCGAAACAACGCAGAAAGAAACAGAGCAGATAACCGAGCAGGCATCGAAGCCTTTGTCTGATATAACCGAAACACCCGACGATATAAAATCGCTGATTGAAAAATACACAAAGAAGTTTGCGAATGATACAAAGGACGGCGATATAAGTTCTGTTACATACACAACCAAGGGCGCAACGCATACCTTTGGAAACGTGCGGGTGAAAAACACAACGGACACCAAATCGCTTGATATTGAATCCGTTTTGTCAAAGCCGTTGGAGCTTTCCGTTGACAAATCAAAGCCCGCAGTGCTGATTTTTCACAGCCACACTTCAGAGGGCTATGAGATGATTGAGCGGAGCTGGTATGCCTGCGATTATGTGGCAAGAAGCAACGATGAAAACCGCAATATTGTGCGTGTAGGCACAGAAATTGCGAATTATCTGACAAAAGCGGGTTATACTGTTATTCACGACAAAACAATTCATGATGACAGCTATAACGCTTCATATTCCGAGTCGCGCAAAACAGTTGAAAAGCATTTGGAGGAGCATCCCGAAATACAGATTGTTCTTGATATCCACCGCGATGCAATTACTCTTGACAGCGGCACGAAAATCAAGCCCGTCAACACAATAAGCGGTAAAAAGGCGGCGCAGCTTATGATAATAACGGGTGCCGAGGAGGGCAAGGTTGAGAATTTCCCTGATTGGGAATATAACCTGCGCTTTGCCCTGCAGCTTCAGAAAAAATGCGAAACAATGTTTCCCGGGCTTATGCGGCCCGTGTTGTTTTCACAGAGAAAATATAACATGGATATGACCCGCTTCAGCCTGCTTATCGAAATGGGCAGCGAGGCTAACACTCTGGAGGAGGCGTGTTATTCGGGCAGAATGCTTGCCGCTGCGCTTGCCTCGCTGATGAATGATTATATAAAGGAATGATACAGATTAAAATAATAAGATATTATATAATAACCGTTATTGCGTGCTTGAGTATAACCGCTTTTACCGCATGTGTGTTTGTTGCCGATGAAAACGCCAGAAAAATCAGCCTCGGGCAGGAATTTGCCGTTGTTGTTATGAACGCATCTGCCGAAAAATATTACGATTCGGCGGTAAATGCCCTGCCTGTGATTGAGAAAATCAAAAACGGCGCAAAAAGGGCGGCAAGCATTGCGCCGCCGCCTTTAAGCAATATTTATTGGATTATCGTCAATTCAGAAAAAGCAGAGATTTGAAAACGTATATTTTGTAGCCCTCGATTTCTATAACATCCGTTGCAAGCATTTCAAAAAGATTCCAGTCAACGGTTTCCTGCAAAACCGAGATTTCATAGTCCGATGCAAGAACAAAATACTCATCAATCTCCTCCTGCGGCTCAAACCAGTTTTGGTTTGCCTGATAGGGGCAGGGGGCAATTCCGTTTTCGTTAATGTCAATGTTTGCCGCTCTGACGCGTGAATCGGAAAGCACGGTTATTGCCTGCGAATTCCAGAAGGTTGCGTAGCCATAGGTCAGCCCGTTTTCTTCAAGCGTTTGAGCAAGGTGATATTTTTCGTTGTTCTCGATGCCGTTTTTATCCATTTGAGCAACGGCTTTGAATGAAATTCCGCTCATAAGAACAAGCACGCATGCTCCGACAACCGAAAAACGCAAGGGGAGCACATAATTGCGCGCGGTTTTAAAAGCGGCAAAGCAGACAAGAAGCCCCGTGCAAATCATTGGGCTTAAACGCCAGTTGGCGGCGGAGAGAATGCCGAAAACATAGCCGAACATGATAACCGCGCTCATTCCGAAGTGGGTGAGAATGAGCAGCCTTGATGCGCTGTCAAACTTTTTATAGAATATCAGCGCAATAAAGGGCACGATTGCGATTATCGCCGCCGTGGCAATGCGGACAATGTTCAGAATAGAGTCGAGCGAGAAAATACCCATTCCGTATCCTGCATCAACGCCGAAAAGCGCAAACCAGTGCATGGGGAATTTGCCGAGGTTTGCAAGCCATTCCTCCATGTTGGCGTATTGCGAGAATGCACCCGCATAGCCCGCGGAAATACCGTCGCTTGTGAGCCTCAGTATCCACATGCCGATAACGGTTGAAAAGCCGCAAATCATGCAGTAATAAATTGAGGTAAGATTCCCTTTTGAGAAAATTTTTCTGTCCTTTTCCAAAAAAATCTCAAAAACCGCGGCGAAAAGCACGGGCAAAATGCCCATTGCGATAACCTGCATGCCGTCGAGCGCGGAGCATGCCGAGAAAACAACCGTGCAAAATATAGTTGCTATAAGCTGTTTTTGCTTTTTCTCGTTGTTAAAGGCATCCTTAAATCTTATAAGGAGCGAAAGAAGCACGCAGACAATCAAAACGCTTATGCTGTAATAAATAACATGCTCATAAAAGATTTCGCGCATTTTTGCCGATGCGCACAAAACCATAGCAATAATGCCGACAGCCGAAAACGAAAGGGGATAGCTGAATTTAAGGCTTCTGCAGAGCAGAAAAACCGCCGCGAAGAAAAGCAAAGTGAAAAGCACCATGCCTATATGGTGGGTGGTCATCGAAACTCCGAATGCGCCGATAAACGGAAGCATAAGCATTGTTCCGCCGAATGGGAGCATTGCCGCATAGCCGAAATCGGGGTTGAAAAGGGCTTTGCCGTCATAGCTCGCCTGAGCCCACAGAATTGTGTCCGAGCAGTCTGCGTGAAAGAACGCTTCCGAGGGATAAATTATGTAATATATAACCGTTGCAAGCGAAGCGGCGGCAAAGAGAGCCGCAGCAATGAAAGCAAGCGGTTTTTTTAGCTTTTGAAGGTTAGCGGTCATGTCAGTCAATCAACTCCAAAACACAAAGAAATCACGCGCCGCAACATAAAAATCGGGCGAATATGCCGTGAGATTTCCGTTAATCATAAGTGATGCCGAAAGAGAAATGCAAATTGTAACCCCGACAAGGGCAAGCACGCATTTCTTTGCAAGCTTAACTGCATTTGCGGAACACTCTTTCTGCCAAATCGCAACGGCTTCAAGCAGGATAACCGCCGAAATCAGAGCAGCGGGCAGGGAAATATCCGCCGTGTATCTGAAAATAACGCCGCCGAGACAGAAATCAAGAAATGCAGTTAAAACAAGCGACAAAAGCGAGACCGTGAGCATTATTTTGCCGTTTTTGCTTGTTTTTTTGCTTTTATATAAAATGGGTGCTAAAAGCAGAGAGAGCATAAACGGCAGGGCAAATATGCCGAAATTGCTGTCAATATATACCGCTTTGCCGTAGTCTGAGAGCGGCAGATACGAAAATGTGATAAACGGAAACTGAGCCGAAAACTCAAACGGCTGTAAAAAGTAGTGGAAAAGAGAGGGGAATATTCCGCCCGCGCCTATTTCATAGAGCGAGGCGTTTGCAACGGTGAGCTGATAATCAGTTCCGAATTGGAATATATCACCGAAGCGAATGTAGTTATAATAAAGCGAAAAGCAGATTGCACCTGCAACGGGTGATGCCAAAGCCGCCATTTCTGCAAAGAATGCGCCAAGTTTTTTCGATTTTACGTTTTTTATCAAATAAATAATTACAAATGCCGCGATGGTTAATGCCGCGGGTAAAACCGAATTTATTCTTGAAAGAAATCCAAGCGCAAAGCTGACCCCCGCCAAAGCCATGCAGGCAATCCGCGCAAAGAGCTTTTTACTGCCGAGTGCCTTCAAAACCCAGAATGCAAAGGCGGAAACAAACGCCATTCCCGCCGCCGAAGCGATATAATAGAACGGAGTTCTTCCGCGCTGGATAAGAAGCGCCATGCTTGCAAAATAAGCGCCGACTGCGCAAACACCCGCAAACCACGGGCGCATATCCGCCTTGCGAAGCTTTGCCCATTCGATAACTGCAAGCGGCAGAAACAAAGCGGTTATCAGCGCGAAAACTGCCATAACCGTGCTGTCCATGGGCAGAGAGCTTGTTAAAAGATAAAACGGATAATAAACAACAAGTATGGGCGCGATGCCGAAATATGAATAGTATTTGCCCTCAAAAAATGCTCTGTCGAAAAGATAATATATTCCGTCGCGCTCACTCGACGCATACGGATTTTCGAGAGCAAGAAGCTCCGCAGTCGGCTGAACATCTAAATGAAGCTGACCCTTCATAAAGGCATCAAACTGCTGAATATAGGGCTGATAATAATCCGCGCCGATTTGAAGCGGATATGCAATGCGGGTGCCTGTTTCGCTTGAAGAACAGAGAACCCAAAAGAGAATTGCCGCCATACAGGTTAAAGTGCATGAAAGCACAGCCGCCTGATTATATGTTATTTCGCGGCAAAGCTGTTTGCCCATTCCCGATTTTAAAATATATATAACCGTAATCAAAACATAAACAGCCGCAAATCTGATGATATCAAAGCTGAATTTGTATGTTGGGTTAATAACAATGTCGGAAACGATGATTTCCTTTTCAAGCTCGGGGAAATCCATAATTATTCCGCTTGCGGAGCCGAGTGAGCTCAGATAAACGGTTGCCCTGCGTGCGGTAGAGCCGACGGCTATTCTTTCGCTTCGGGCAATTGCCGCGCTTTGGGTGCTGTTTTCATCAAAAACATAAAAATTGGCGGTTATCAGCTCATCAAGCGCGTTTTCATCCGCCGTTTTCACCGTAAAACTCAATGAATTGAGCTTCAAGCTGTTGCATTGAAAGTCAAAACTTTTGTTTTCTTCTGACAGGCTGAAGCTGAAAGAGCCCACGGGCCTGTAATCGCATACGTCATTTTTGCCTGCAACAAAGGCAAGATAAACAAAGTTTGAAAAAAATATTTCTGCCGCAAGCGAAACGGCAAGCATTATAATAATGGGAACAAAATTTTTGGCTTTATTTGCCGTTTTCATCCTTGCTCTCCTCATGATATTCGGCTTCGGTGTTAACACCCCAGATGTTTTCCTTTGTTTCCTTGCCGTTTAAAATGTTGGAAACGGCTTCAAAAGATGTTGCCATGGAGTGGTCCATGTTATTGTATTTGTGCTGACCGTTTCTGCCGATGCAGTAAAGGTTGCCGAAGGTGTCAAGATATTCAACAAGCTCGTCCATGCGGTCATATGTGTCAAAATATGCGGGGTACGCCTTCTGCACCTTTTCGCGATGGCTGTCAAGCACCTTTGTGTCGGCGTCGATAACGCCCATGGATTTGAGCTCTTTTACCGCAAAATCAACACATTCTGCTTCGCTCATATTCCAGAAAGAATCGCCTTCGTCGCAGAAATATTCAAGACCTATCCAGACTGTGTTCTGCGGATCCTTAACAAGATAGGGTGACCAGTTGTTGAAAATCTGAATTCTGCCGAGCTTAACACCGACATCCTGAACATAAATCCAGCAGTCAGGCACAATGTTGCCGAGGGTCTTAATGCCTGTTTCGTTTTTAAGATTAAGCTTGTTTACAAGCAGACCGACTGTTACAAAATCGCGGTAGGGCAGGCCATTTGCAATTTCGGCGGGTGCAGCGGGCACCTCGTCGCCCATACCCGCAACCAAATCCTTTACGGGCATCGATGAAAGAAAAACGTCGCCGTCAAATTCTTCGTTGCCGCACTTAACGCAGTTAACTCTGCCGTTTGAAATGTCAATATCCGTAACTTTATGATTATAAAGAATTTTGCCGCCCATTTTCTCAAACTCTTCGCCGACGGCTTCCCAAAGCTGACCGGGGCCGTATTTGGGATATTGGAATTCTTCGATAAGCGAGGTTTCAACCTTTCTGTCCTTGTTCGGAACAAGCTTTGAAAGCATATCTTTTATAACGGCAAGGATTGAAAGACCTTTAACTCGCTGTGCGCCCCAATCGGCGGAAATTTCGCTCGGATGCCTGCCCCAGAGCTTTTCGGTGTAGCCCTCAAAGAACATTGAATAAAGCACCTTGCCGAAACGGTTGATATAGAAGTTTTCGAGCGATGTTTCTTCTTTTTTGCTCACTGTGGATTTAAGGTAGCTGAAGCCCGCTTTAACTGTTTTGGGCAGACCCATGTTGATAAATGTCTGCGGCTTCATTGTTATTGGATAGTCAAAAAATTTGTGAAGATAATAAATTCTTGAAATGCGGCGGCGGATAAGCATAACCCTGTCCTCTTTTTCGGGGTCGGGTCCGCCCTGAGCAAGCGGTTTTTCTCTGCCGAGCATTTTGTCGTCCATAGACGGCGCACCCTGAACGGGCATAAGCTCCGCCCAGAAACTGTTTACAGCCTTATCCTTTGAAAAAAATCGGTGGCCGCCGATATCCATTCTGTGGCCGTTATATTTAACCGTTCTTGAAATGCCGCCGAGGACATCGCTCTGTTCAAGAATGATAACCTCATAATCCTTGGATTTTTTCAGCAGTTCATAGCCCGCTGTCAAGCCTGCGGGACCGCCGCCGATGATAATGCACTTTTTCATATGTTTTCCCCCTGACTGTTTATACTTTGCCATTTAGAATTATATCATTAGTTACATATAAAAGCAATTACAAAAATATTACGAATAAATTAATATTTATATATTATTCGCGTTTTTTCGTTAAAACACTCACCGAAAAATAAAAAAGCCCGAAAGCAAAGAAATTAACCTTGCTTTCGGGCTCTTTTTGTTGCTTTAATTATCACTCAATCAAAACCGCTGTTTTGACCGCTTTGGCATAGGGGAGCGCTCTGTCGTTATATGACATGTTGAGGCCGCCCGGGTTGCAGGTTATCGTGTTGCCGATAATACTGCCGTGGATATCAAAATCACCTGATGAAAGTGCAACGTTGCCTTTCGGCGCATAAATCATGCCCCAAACGTCAAACCCGCCCTGCTGGGAATAGAGGGTTATGTCGCCTTTGCGGGAATAGATTGAAAGGGTGCCGCCCGTTTCGTTATATGTATGAGTACTGCCTCCGATAAGTATGTCATCTTCGGCAATCAGACAACCGCTGAGTGTTATTCCGCTGGGTCCTTGATTTGTGGAAATGCTGCCGCCGCTGTAAAGAACGCCTCTGATTAAATATGCGCCCTGACCGGACAGGTTGAGTTCACCTTTGTTATTATATATATTGCCGTTTAAAGTCAGCGGACCGCATATTTCCGTAACCGGTTCTGAAACGGGAGCAGAATTACCCCAAACAAAAATATCGCCGTTTATAACAGTACCGCCGCTTTGCAAATCAAGGGCTTCATAGGCATAAATATTGCCGTTAACGTTCAGTGTTGTGCTGCCTTCTTTTTTGAAATTGCCCATGCAGTAAACGGGTCCGTTGAAGCTTGCGGGTCCGCTGAGGGTCATTTCTTTGCCCACATAGGTTTCGCAGTCACATTGCAGCTTATAGGTTGAACCCCTTTTCAAATTACCGCCCGTGTAAAAATAATCGCCGTATATGGCGGTGCTGCCCTGAAAAAATGTGTCACCCTCAACATAAAGGCTTTTGCCCACACGCAGGTTTTTATCCCAACCCGTGGTAAGATTACCGCCACAGTAAACATTGCCGGTAACATAAACGGGGCATTGCGGGTTAAAATCGCCCTCTACATAAAGGTCGCCGTATATCGTAAGCAATTCCGAGCTCCAGCCCGTTGTCAGATTGCCGCCGCAATATGTGCTTCCGTTGATGGTTATTATGGAATTCAAGGTTTTATCGGAGGAATATCGGTTGGTATAAAGTCCGCTTTTGCTTATGTGGCTGTAGGTCTTTGTGAACATATCCTCATCGGCGATGGGTGCAATGCTCATGATTGTTTCATCAAAATCGGGCATCCTCTGGCTCGAAACATTGCTTTCAATGCGGTTCACGGTAACGCTGTATTGGTTGCAGGTTGCATTTTGTGCAGAAAAGAGTGTACCGGTTATTGAGCTGCCGCTGCCGCCGTCGGCATGGACATTGCCGTTGCCGAAAACGCTGCCGCCTATTTTATAGTGGCCACCAAGGCTGAACGAAGAGTTGTCGCCATGAAACATGAGATAGTCAAAATCCACCGCCATGTTTTTGTTAACATATTTTGCCGCCGCCTTAGCGTTTATCTGAACCGAATCAATATCAAAGAGAGAGGCAAAAATGGTTTTGCCCTCTCTGGAATCGGAAACGCGCACTATCTCGTTTGTGGGGAATTCAACAACAACGCTTTCTGTTGAAAATCCGTTTTTTTCAACATATTCAAGCGCGGTTTCTCTTGCCTTTGCTTCGTCGGGCATGTATCTGACAGCCGCAAGCGCCGCCGCGTCCATTGCGCTTTGCAGCTTGCTTTTTTGGTGATATTTAAGACCCATATCGGTAACAAGAGAAACAATCGAAAGAAAGGCAACAAGTCCGAAAGCGGCAACAACCATTACCGCGCCTTCTTCCGCTTTCCAAAAACTCTTTAAGTGTCGTTTTTTTCTGGTTTTAAAAAGCATAACTTTCGCGCTCCTTTCGAAAAGGATGCTTTGTTTAAACAGAGTGCATATCACTCATGGACTGCTTGATTTGAGCCATCTGTTTTGAAAGCTCGTCAAGCGCAATTTCTGCCTGGGTTATGTAATAATCATGGAGCTTCAACTCTTTTTTCATTGCAAGGTTTGTTTTTGCATGCTCGCTTTCGAGTGCGTTGATTTTATCGGTATATTCATACGACTGTGTTTTGTTAGCTTCCTTTAAATGCAGGACTTCAGCTCTGCATTCTTCAAGGCTTTTGCTCAAAACGCCGTTTTCGGCTTCAAGCTCCGCTGCTTTTTTCTTTGTGTTTTCATTCTCTGATGTCAGAGCACTCAATTCGGAAATTTTGCCGTTAAGCTCTTCACGAAGAGCTTCGTTTTCATTCTCTTTTGAAGCAGTTTCCGATTTCGAATGCTCAAGCTGTGTGCATACCGCCTGATAATCACTGAGCAGAGCATCGTATTTTTCGGCGGCAAGTATTTGCGCATTTTTTTCGCGCTCCAAAGCCTGCAGGCGCAAGCTTAAAGCATGGTTTTCTTCTTCAAGAGCCGCTATTTTGTCTGTATATCCGTTAATCAATTCGCTGTTGTCGGCTTGGGTCAAGCGGCTTTTTTCGTTTTCCGCATGCTCAAGCTTTTCTATAAGTGAGGCTATAACGGCTTCGTATTCCGTGGATTTATCCTCTTCGGGCTGTGCGGGTGCAGGCTGTGAGGAGAATTTTTCAGCGCATTCTTTATATTTTTTTATATAGGAATCGCGTTCACGGTTTGAAAGCACCAATTCCTCTTTAATCGAAGAAATCTTGGATTCATGAATGCGCGCCGAGGCTTCATAGCTCTCCGAAAGCTCATTAATATATGAAGCAACCTCATCGGGGTCATAGCCGTAAAGAACTTTTTTGAAAGGAAGCTCTTTTTCGGTTTTGTCCTTGCCGCGTATTTTTTCGGAGGGAATGCCTTGAGCGTTTTTTTCGTTTTTGGAGTTTTCCGCAAGCTTTGTTTCGGCACTGACGGAAGTTTGATTTTTTGCTTTCTTCATTTTAAATCCCTCACTCTATCTTAAGTGTGTCGCCCTCACGGATTCCGAATTCTGCCGCTGCGCCGCAGTTCATTTCAAGCACGCTTTTTGCGCCCTTGACCGCCTTGCAGATTTTGTTGGGTTTCACATTCTCATCAATTTTAACTACCTTGCCCGAGTCAGAAAGATATATAACGTCTATCGCAAACCTCATGTTGAGCATATGTATCTGGTTGCAGGGCTTTATATGAAGCGCATAATCCGCATCAATCGATTTTCTGAACATGAGCCCCATAAAGCGGCTGAAAAACGAATTTGCAATTTCAGCATTTTCGGTTAAAACATGTCCGTTTTTTATTATTGAAGCTTTTTTCATAAAATTCGCCGCCTTCAGAAAGTTTCGATAATGTTAAGCACCGTCGGCCCCATAAGAATTATAAATACAACGGGGAAGATGAACAGAAGCATCGGCACAAGCATTTTGATTGATGCTTTCATGCCCTTTTCCTTTGCTTGCTGGCTTCTTTCAACTCGAAGCTGTTCCGACTGGGCACGCATAACGTTGTTTATAGGTATGCCGAGCTGTTCCGCTTGAACAAGAGCCGAAGCAAAGGTTTTCAGCTCGTCAAGGTTAGTTGCATCGCAAAGATTCTGGAGAGCCTCTCTGCGCGTTCTGCCCATTTGAATTTCCCTGTAAACTATCAGAAGCTCGTCAATGAAAGGTCCTTTCAGCTTTTGCGAAACCTTAAGAAGCGCGGCGTCGAAGCTTAAGCCCGCTTCAATGCATACGCAGAGCAAATCCATTGCATCGGGGAGCTGCTTTTTTATGCCCGTCTGGTGGCTTGTGACCCTTGATTTCAAATACATCGTGGGTCCCATAACGCCAAGAAGCAGTCCGCACATGAGCACGAGAAGCATGATAAGCGGCTCCATGTCAACGACGATTATTATGATAACAGTCAGAAAAACAACGCCGATAAGGAAAGCTTGCTTTATGAACTGAAAATCTGCCGCTTCCATAAAAATGCCCGCGTAGCGGAGCTGTTTTCGAATTGCTTCCAGAGTTTTGGTTTTGTTGGCATTTTTCTTTTTCGGGGCAAACCTGCTGAGTTTTTCGGAAACTTTTTTTACGCCCTTGCCCAGAAATCTGTCATAAAACGAAAGCTGCAATTCCTGAAAAACGGGCTGTGCAACCGTGTTGTTGATTTTATCGATTCGGCTTTGCTTTTTGTCGTTTTTTCTGCCCCACGGCGAGGCAATCAAAACAACAAGAATAAACGCCAGAAAAGAATATGTAATAACAAGTATTTCCAAAAAGCTCACCACCTTAATATTCTATGGTAACTACCTTTCTTATGGCGAAAAAGCCCAGTATTTCCATAAAGACGGAAACGATAAGCATTATATTTCCCGCCGTGGTTGTGAAAAATGTTGACATATAATCGGGGTTAATAACCATAAGAATCGCCGCTATGCATATCGGCAGCGCGCCGATAATCATGCCGGACATTCTGCCCTGCGCGGTAATTGAATTAATTTCACCCTTGATTTTTATTCTGTCCCTTATGGTCTGTGATATGGTTGTCAGTATTTCCGAAAGGTTGCCGCCTGTTGTTCTTTGAATGAGCACGGCGGAAACAACAAGCATCAAATCGGGGCTTTTAACTCTGTCAACCATGCTGCCCAGCGCTTCCTCCATGGTTGCACCGTATCTTATTTCGTTGCACACTCTGCCGAATTCAATTCCGACGGGTGCAGGCATATCGTTTGCAACATTTTCCATTGTCTGCTGGAATGAAAAGCCGGAGCGCAGCCCGTTGCACATCATGATAAGTGTATCGCCAAGCTGTGCTTCAAATGCTTTGATTCTTTTGCCTTTTTTGATTTTTATAACGATTATCGGAGTGAATGCGCCCACAACCGCCAGCGTTACCGACGGCATCAGACCCGCTTGAAAAAGAGCGGCAAGCCCCGCAGGCACAAACGTTAAAATCAGCCAAATCATGCTGAATTCTTCGGGCTTCATCATTATATCGGCAAGAACAAGCTCGTTAAAGATTGTGTCCATAAGCTTTTTTCTTTGAACGGATTGCTTTTCTCCGCCGTCAACCGCTCTTTTCAGAATTGAAGTTTTGCGGCTTTTCTTTTTTTCTTGAATTTGAAGTGTAAGACTGCTTTCTTTGCTTGCAATTTTATCAACTCGTTTTTCGACCTTCCGCCTGCCTTCGGTTGCCGTGCCGGCAATGCTTACCCACAGGAAAAAGCCCAAAAGTCCGAAAGAAACGGAAAGGATTACAATACTAATCTGCAAACCATTCATTGTTGACAGTCACTCCGTTTCCTCTTATTTTTTCAATGCAGTTGGGTCTTACGCCCGTTGCGCGGAATTTGCCGATGAATTTGCCCGAGGTGTCAACCGTGCCGTCAGTTTCATAAACAAATATATCCTGCATGCTCACAACATCGCCCTCCATGCCGACGACCTCGGTTATGGAGGTTATTTTTCTTGTGCCGTCGCGAAGCCTGCTTTGCTGAACTATAAGATCAATCGCCGACGAAACCTGGTCGCGTATCGCTTTCAGCGGCAAATCCATACCGCTCATGAGTACCATCGTTTCAAGCCTTGCAACGGTGTCGCGCGGGGAGTTTGCGTGGGTTGTGGTGAGTGAGCCGTCGTGACCCGTGTTCATCGCCTGAAGCATGTCAAGGGTTTCTTCCGAACGGACTTCGCCGACGATTATTCTGTCGGGTCGCATGCGCAATGCATTTTTAACAAGATTTCTTATCGTAACCGCGCCCTTGCCTTCAAGGTTTGCGGGCCTTGCTTCAAGGGTTATAACATGCTCCTGCTTTAGCTGAACTTCCGCGGCGTCCTCAATGGTGACTATTCGCTCATCCTCCGGTATATATGATGAAAGAACATTGAGAAGCGTTGTTTTTCCGCTGCCCGTACCGCCCGCAACAACAATGTTAAGCTTACCCTTTACGCATGCTTCAAGAAAATGTAGCATGTCGGGCGTCAGCGAGCCGAACTGTAAAAGTTGCTGTGCCGTTATGGGCTTTTTGCCGAATTTTCTTATCGTCAGCACGGGGCCGACCAGCGAGAGCGGAGGAATGATTGCGTTAACACGCGAGCCGTCAGCAAGGCGGGCGTCAACCATGGGGCTTGCCTCGTCAACATGGCGGCCGACATTGGAAACAATGCGGTTTATTATGTTCATCAGATGCTCTTCATCCCTGAATTTAAGGTCTGTGAGCTTTAATTTACCCTTATCTTCAACATAAATTTTCTCGGGGCCGTTAACCATTATTTCGCTGTAGTTGGGATTCTGAACAAGCTCCTCTATCGGGCCGTAGCCCATGATATCATTGAAAAGCTCTGTCGCAACCTTGGGTCTGTCGATTCGCGGCACCAAAAATTCATCGTCATTAACTCTGTCATCAACAATCTTGAACATTGCTTCGCGGTCGGTTATCATCTTGCCGCTTTTGTTCATTTCGTCGATTATCGCAGAGTGGATTTTGCGTTTGACTTCGAGGTAAGGGTCTTCTTTTATTTCTTCCGGCGCAGACTTTGCAGCGGTTTCTTCAGCTTCGGCAATTTCATCCGGCTTCTGCCCCTGCAGCTTTTTCTGACCGTCTATTCTGTCCAAAAGTCCCATATTCAAGCACCTCAATGTTTAGTGAATTTAAAGAAAGCGCCTTTCTTATCCTCTTTTTCCTTTATGGGAACAACGCCCGTATGAACTTCAATTATTTTATCCGCTATTTCGCATATTCCCTTTGAAATTTCGGATTTCGGGTGAGCAACCGTTACCGCAAGCCCCTTGTTGATGCTTGAAAGCGCGGCGGGGTAATCCGCGGGTACGGTTGCAAACATTTTTGACTGAAACATTTCTTCGAAATCCTCTGCCTTAACAAGACCTTTTTCAAATTTGTTTAAAATAAACCGTATTTTCTCTCTCTGATGAAGCTGTTCAAGAATGCAGTAGCAGACCTTGGCATTACGAAGCGAGAGGATTTCGTTATTGTAAACAAGATAGATTTCTTCGCAGTTTTCGCACGCCGTGATTGTTGCATCGTTGAATGAAGCGGGCAGGTCGATTATTATGTATTCATAATAAGGGCGCATGATATCAATTATTTTTTCAATGTGATTGGGGCTTACGAATTCTGCGAATTCC
>JAZSGU010000163.1:0-6008 GCA_045532895.1 Acutalibacteraceae bacterium
TTTCGCCGCTTTTCGGAGTTTCGGCATTGAAAGGCGTCAGCCTTCCTGCAACCTCAACAACCAAAAATCGGCTGAAAATCCTTCGCTTTTGGGTCGAAGAATTTTCACGGAGCGGATTTTTGGTCAATCAAGGCACAAAACACAGCAAATCCTTTCGGATTTGCGAGTATTTTAACGATGAGTGAACGAAAATACGCCCGTGAAAATCACGGTTCGTATTATTCCATTCACCTTAAGGAGTATTACTGATGAACCGCTTTTTTAAAAGCACGGCATTTAAAATATTTGCAGTTGTTGCTGCGGCGCTGCTTGCAGGCTCGGTGTTTGCACTCGCCTCAAGAAGCGGTTCTTCACCGCTCACAAGCGTAACAAGCGTTATTTTCGGCCCTGTTTCGCGCCTTTCGTCTTATATCGCCGCTGAATTTTCAAATCTTCCCATTTCGTTCAAATCCTCCTCCGCGCTCGCGAAAGAGGTTGACGAAATGCAGAAAAAGATTGATTCCCTCACCGAACAGCTTGTCGACTATGAGGAAATCAAGCATAAAAATGACTTCTATCAGGAATTTTTGGAAATCAAAGAGCAACACAACGACTATGTTTTTGCCGAAGCCGCCATTATCGGCAGGGATGCCGCAAATCACATGGGCTCTTTCACCCTCAACAAGGGCTCGGCAAACGATATCAGCGTTAACGATCCCGTTATTTACGGCAAATATCTTGTCGGCGTTGTGTCGTCCGTAACCCCGACCAGATGCACGGTCAACACCATTCTCAACCCCAAGGTAAATGTGAGCGCCTATGAGGTGCGCACGCGCGACCTCGGCTTTGTTACCTCAACGGTTGAGCTTGCGCAGGACGGCAACTGCCACATGCCGGGTCTTTCGGCGTCAACCGCAGTCACCGCGGGCGGAATTGTCTGCACCTCGGGCGTGGGCGGCATTTTCCCGCGCGATTTGATTATCGGCACGGTTGTTGACATCGTTGACGGCACGGTTGACATTTCCGCAAGCGCAATTATTGACCCCGGCGTTGAATTTGACGAAATAACCGACGTTTTCATTATTACTTCTTTTGACGGACAAAATTCTGATTAAGTGAAGAGTTAAAAGTGAAAAATGAAGAGTTAAGGACGGGTTTCACCCGTACCCGATTTTTGTAGGGGCGATTCACGAATCGCCCGCATAAAATTGCGGCGCAGCCCCTTAACTTTTCACTTTTCATTATTCACTTTTCACTAACACAATAAAAGCCATGACTCTTGAAACACAAAACAAAAAGCTCATATTCCGCAGGTTATGCCTTGCACTGATTCTTCTGCTGCTTTCCGTCCTCCAGAATACGGACGGCTTGTTTCCGCAGATTTTCGGCGTCAGGGCTTTGTTGCTTATACCCGCGGTTGTCTGCATTGCCATGTTTGAGCGCGACATTTTCGGCATGATATTCGGGCTATTTGCGGGCGCATTGTGGGATGTGTTTGCCTCCGGGGCAAGCTATAATGCGCTGTTTCTGCTTGCCGTCGGCTTTATCTGCGGCACGCTTATCAACACAATTATGAGAAACAACGTTGTGACTGCGGGCATTCTTTCCTTTGCGGCAATCACGGTTTATACCTTTGTTTATTGGCTTTTTCACTTTGTTTTCGGCGGACTTGACTCCGCGGCACACATGCTTTTGCGCTATTATCTGCCCGGTATCCTTTACACCGCGGTATTCATTCCGTTTATGTTCATCACCGTCCGAAGCGTAGAAAAGCATTTTTCTGCAGAATAAAAATTTAGGGGCGATTCACGAATCGCCCGTATATAATGCGGCGCAGCCCCTTAACTTGCCGCAGACAAATTTCACTTTCGGCAGAGCCGAAAATATCACATTGAGAAGCAATATATCACACGGCGCAAGCCGTATATCACTGTTTTGCGCAGCAAAACCATAAAGGAGGTCAGACCATGCATGTAAAAATAACCCCTGCAAGGCGCGTTATATCCGTTTGCGTGCTGTTGGCTTTCTTTGTCTTTTTTGCTTTTGACCTTATTAAAATCCAGATTATCGACGGCCCGAAATACGACGCGGCAAGCTCCGCCATTTCCGAAAAAACGGCAAGAATTTCCGCCGCAAGGGGAGAAATTGTTGACTGCAACGGTCAGAAGCTTGTCTATAACGACCAGGGCTATTCAATTATTTTCGATTATGCATATTTTCCCTCAGCATCCGAGCAGGAAAGGCGCAACGAAATAATTTTGAGCCTTATTAATCTTTTTGAGAAAAATAACCTTGAATGGATTGATAATCTGCCCCTTGTTTTTGACCAAAACGGCAATATCGCTTTCAAAGAAAACAGCGAAACCCTTATTGCCCAGATGAAAAGCAAGGACATGCTCAAGCTCAACGAATATGCAACCGCACAAAACTGCTTTGACGCATTAATTGACGAATATAAGCTGCAGAACTATTCTGCCGCCGATGCGCGCAAAATTGCCTCGGTGCGCTATGAAATGGTTCGTCTGTTTTTCAGCATCGGCTATCCCTACACCTTCGCATCCGACGTGCCCGACGCCATTGTTTCTCTTATCAAAGAAAACAGCGGGTTTTATCAGGGCGTTGACGTTGAGGTTGTGCCCGTCAGGCAGTATGCCGACGGCAAGCTTGCCCCCCACATTTTGGGCAGAATCGGTGCAATCGATGCCGATGAATATAAAGAACTCAAATCCGAGGGCTATAAAATCACCGATTACCTCGGCAAAAGCGGCATTGAAGCCGCAATGGAAGAATATCTTAAAGGCACCGACGGCGAAGAAACCGTTTACCGCGACAGCGAGGGCAACCGCTCAACCGCCGTTACAACCGCGCCGATTCAGGGCAATACGGTTGTTTTAACAGTTGATGCGGGGCTTCAGAAGGTTGCGCAGGACGCTTTGGAGGACACTCTGCTTGCCTTTGCGGGCTCTGACGAGGGCAACCTTGTTGACAACGCTGGTGCTGTTGTTGTTCTTAACTGCAAAACGGGCGGAATTCTTGCCTGCGCCTCTTACCCCACATATGACATTTCTGCCTACAGCGAAAACGTTAAGGCTCTCAACGAGGACCCCGCCGCTCCGCTTTGGAACAGAGCGTTGCTTTCAACCTATGCAACGGGCTCAACCATGAAACCCTCTGTTGCCCTTGCGGCATTGGAAGAGGGGATTATCGAAGAGGACACAACCGTTTATTGCTCGGGCATGTATGAATACCTCGGTCAGAATTTCAAGTGTGAGCAAAGCCACGTTACCCGCTTTGTGGGCGTTGTTAACGCGCTTAACGAATCCTGCAACACCTTTTTCTATGAGGTCGGCAAACAGCTTGGCATTGAAAAAATGAACGAATACCGAACCCTTTTCGGTCTTGGCGCAAAAACGGGCTGTGAGCTTGGCGAAGCAACGGGTGTTCTGGACAGCCCCGAATACCGCGCATCGCTCAATCAGAAATGGCTTCCCGGCTACACAATTCAGTCCGCCATCGGTCAGGCAGGCAACCTGTTTTCACCCATTCAGCTTGCCAACTACTGCGCAACCCTCGCAAACGGCGGCACAAGATATAAAACCCACTTTGTTAAGAGCATAAAGAGCTATGACTATTCTCAGACAATTATAGAAAAATCGCCCGAAATCGTTGCACAGATGGATATTTCAGACAAATCGCTTGAAATTGTTCAGCGAGGCATGGCAGCGGTCGGTGAAAGATATAAAACATCTTATTTTAAAAATCTTAAAGTTAACGTAGCCTGCAAAACGGGCACATCGCAGGAAATAAGGCGCCTTGAGGGGCATTCCGTCAAGGTTAACAACGGCTTCCTTATTGCCTTTGCTCCCTATGAAAACCCTGAAATCGCCGTTGCCGTTGTCGGTGAGGGCTTCACCGCGGGCGGCAGGCTTGCCCCCGTTGTTGCCGAAATTGCCGAATATTATTTCGGTCAGAGCGACACGATGCAGAGCTATCAGCAGGAAAATGTTCTTATACCTTAATTATAACGAAAGGAGCGCACCATGGCTGAAATCATTGTTGTTGCCTCGGGCAAAGGCGGCTCGGGCAAATCCTCTTTTGTATCGGGAGTCGGCAGAGCGCTTGCCAAAATGGGCAAAAAGGTGCTCGCTGTTGACTGCGACATCGGTCTGCGCTCGCTGGATTTGCTTTTCGGCGTTTCTGAAAGCGTTGTTTTTGACTGGGGCGATATCGTGCTTGACCGCTGCAGCGCAGAGCAGGCGGTTATAAAAGCAGAGGTTGACCTGCTTGCCGCTCCGCGCAGCTTCAGCGACGGTCTTACCCCTGAAGCAACCGCCAAAATTTTCAAATCCTTTTCCGATAAATACGACTATATTCTGCTTGATTCCCCCGCAGGCATTGACCGCGGCTTTCAGCTTGCCGCATGCGGCGCTGATAAAGCAATCGTTATAACAACGCCCGACAGCGTATGCGTACGAAGCTGCGCAAGGGCTTTTGATGAGCTTCGCAGGCTCGGCATTGAGGATACCCGCCTTGTTATCAACATGTTTGAGGTTAAGCCCGTCTGCAAGAAAAAGCTGCTCAACATCGACCAATGCATCGACGAAACGGGCGTTCAGCTTCTCGGCATTGTTCCGAGGGATATCAACGTCGGCTTCTGCTCCGTAACAGGCACCGTGCCCGGCGAATTTTCGCCCTCAACCCTTGCATATTCACGCATTGCCAAGCGCATAACCGGCAAACGCATTCCCTTGGTCTGTGAATAAAGGAGTAAATATGGATAACAGAACAATAGCCGCCATTGCAACCCCGAATGCACCCGGCGGAATCGGAATTGTGCGCATTTCGGGCGAGAATGCCGTTGAAATCGCGGCAAATATATTCAAGCCCGTCAGCGGCAAGCCTTTGACCGAAAGCAAGGGTTATTGCGCCCATTTCGGCAATGTTTATGATAATAATGAAAAAATCGACGAGGCTGTATGCCTCGTTTTTCGTGCGCCCAAAAGCTACACGGGCGAGGACACCGCGGAAATTTCGTGCCACGGCGGTCTTTACATAACAAAGCGCGTGCTTCGCGCCGCCCTTGATGCGGGCGCAATGCCTGCCGAGGCAGGGGAATTCACAAAACGCGCATTCCTCAACGGCAAGCTTGACCTTGCCGCCGCCGAAAGCGTTATGTCGCTTATCGGAGCATCGGGCAAGCAGGCGGCAGCCGCCGCCATCAACACCCTTGACGGCAACCTCAGCCGCGAAATCCGCAAATGCGCCGATAACATAATCGGTGTCTGCGCTTCGCTCGCAGCATGGGTCGATTATCCCGACGAGGATATCGAAGAAACAAACGAAGCGGACATGCTCCCCATTTTTGAAGAAACGCGCGCCGCCCTTGCGGATATCATTCGCCGCTACGACTGCGGCAGAGCTGTCACCGACGGCGTTGACGCCGTTATAGTCGGCAAGCCAAACGTCGGCAAATCCACGCTCATGAACATGCTCACGGGCTTTGAACGCTCAATCGTAACCGATATTGCGGGCACCACGCGCGACGTTGTTGAGGAAAGAATTGTGCTCGGCGAAATTGTTATGCGCGTTGCGGACACAGCGGGCATACGCGAAACCGAAAATGTAGTTGAAAACATCGGCGTTAACCTTGCCAAGCGCAGGCTGGAGCGCGCCGAGCTTGTGCTTGCCGTGTTTGACGGAAGCACAGCCCTAAATGCAGATGACTTTGACATAATCGAGCAATGCCGCGAAAAACGCGCCGTTGCTCTGCTTAATAAATCCGACCTGCCCCTTGCGGCAGACAGAAAAATCATTGATGAAGCCTTCCCCTACACCGTGGAGCTTTCGGCATCAACGGGCGAGGGGAGAGATGAGCTTGAAAAGGCCGTACGCGCAATTTTCAAAACGAATGAGTTCGACCCCAATGCCGCATGCCTGACAAGCGAACGCCAGCGCCAATGCTGCGTTAATGCACTCGGTCATATCGACGAAGCGATAGCCGCACTCAACATGGGCGTAACGCTTGATGC
>JAZSGU010000131.1:0-3408 GCA_045532895.1 Acutalibacteraceae bacterium
CGTCATTCCGTAGTCCTTTTTCTGCTGTTCACCGAGTGTTTTCAAAACACGCTCGTCACAGCTCATTTCCATGTCGCGTGCCATAAGCTTATATGCAAACCATACAAGGGGGTTGTACCAATGCAAAGCGAGAATTGCAAAGGCGATAATTCTTGTTATGTGGTCAAAACGTTTTATGTGCGTTTGCTCATGCAAAACAATATATCCGCGGCTGTTATCCGCCGTTTTGCAAGGCAGATATATTTTTGGATTAATTAATCCGAAAACAAATGGCGAGCGCGCGTTTTCGCATTCAAACACATTGCCGTCAAGCCTTGTGGAAAACATAATCTGCTTGTTGACTTTAATAAGAGAAACAGCAAAATAAACCAGCATTGCGGCAATTCCGATAACCCATATAACCGATGAAACAGCTTCAACAATCTGCATCGGGTTAACGCTTGCCGTAACATTAGCGGCGGGCAGAGCGGGGTTGATAAGCTTATCGGCTGCATTTATACCTGTTGATATTTCAGGCACAGGCATTGTGCCTATGTTTTCGGGCACAAAGTTGTGAGCGGTTATACCGCTTGCGGGCGTATTTTGCGACGGCGCGGAAATAAAGTTAAAAACACTCAATGCCGAAGAAAAAGAAAAAGGCATAATAAGTCGCAAGGCGGGAATGAGCCAAAGGCAGTATGAAAATATTTTCGGCGCCTTGCGCAGTAAAAGACGCATAAGAATAACCGCAATTATTATGTATGCGCCGGTTATGCTCATGTTAAGGAATGTGTTAAAAAGCTGTTGTATAAAATCGAGCATTTTCATTCCTCCTTATGCGAATTGATGAGCGCGGTTAAAAATGAAGCTTCGCTTTCCGAAATTGTTTTGCCGCCGAGAAATGAAGCTAAAAAAGAGGGGAGAGAGCCGTCAAAAGTGCGTTCAACAAAGCATTCGCTTTCGTTTGCCTGAACCTCCTCTTTCGGCACAACAACGGAAACAACTGCATTTTCGTTTTTGATAAGCCCTTTTTCGCTCATCTTTCGTATTGCGTTATAGGTGGTGGACTTTTTCCAACCAAGCTTTTCTTTGCAAAGCTCAACCAGCGCACCCGAGTTAACGGGAGCGCTGTCCCACACAACGCACATGAATTTGTATTCGCTGTCCCATAATGATAAATCACTCATAAAAAATCCCCATTTCATACGTATTTGTGGTTTGCAATTATAAACCACACTTAAAGTTTACAATTATAAACCTCATTTGTCAATACTTTTTACAAATTTTTTTAACTCTTTTATTCTAAAATCAACATAATGTGACAATATGATTATTGGGGTCAAAAAGGCTTGACTTTAATCGGTTTTGGGGATATACTCAATTAGATATATATTAAGGAGAGTTGAGTATGAAGAGCGTTCCCGAATACTTCGGCTGCATGGTTTTTGACGATAAAGCCATGAAGCAGAGGCTTCCCCAAGAAACATACAAGGCTATGAAAAAAACCATTCAGGACGGTAAGCGTCTTGACATAGCAGTTGCAAAGGTTGTTGCAAACGCCATGAAGGATTGGGCGGTTGAAAACGGCGCAACGCACTATACTCACTGGTTCCAGCCCATGACAGGCATCACTGCCGAGAAGCATGACAGCTTTATTTCGCCTTCAACCGACGGCGGAGTAATCATGGAGTTTTCGGGCAAGGAGCTTGTTAAGGGCGAGTCCGATGCCTCCAGCTTCCCCTCAGGCGGTCTTCGCGCAACTTTCGAGGCGAGGGGCTACACTGCATGGGACCCCACATCCTACGCTTTTATTAAAGAAGATGTTCTCTGCATCCCCACTGTTTTCTGTTCCTTCGGCGGCGAAGCGCTTGATATGAAAACTCCGCTTCTTCGCTCAATGGAAGCTATCAGCAAGCAGGCTGTCAGAATCCTCAGGCTTTTCGGTCAGGACGATGTAACCAGCGTTAAAACAACAGTCGGCGCGGAGCAGGAATATTTCCTTGTTGATGCCGATATGTATGCCAAAAGAAAAGACCTTATTTTCACGGGAAGGACTCTTTTCGGAGCAAAACCTCCCAAAACGCAGGAGCTTGATGACCATTATTTCGGCTCAATCAAAGCCCGCGTTGCCGCTTATATGAAAGACCTTGACGAGGAGCTTTGGAAACTTGGCGTTCTTGCAAAGACGGAGCATAACGAAGCTGCTCCCGCGCAGCATGAGCTTGCTCCCATTTTTACAACAACCAACATTGCAACCGACCATAACCAGCTCACAATGGAAATTATGCAGAAGGTTGCAAAAAGACATAACATGATTTGCCTGCTTCACGAAAAGCCCTTTGAGGGCGTCAACGGCAGCGGTAAACACAATAACTGGTCAATAACCACCAACGGCGGCACAAATCTTTTGGAGCCGGGTGAAACCCCTTATGACAATGCGCAGTTTTTGCTTTTCCTTTGCGCTGTTATCAAGGCAGTTGACGATTATCAGGATTTGCTTCGCGTATCCGTTGCAAGTGCAGGCAATGACCACCGACTCGGCGCAGGCGAAGCTCCCCCCGCGGTTATTTCAATGTTCCTTGGCGATGAGCTTGACGAAATCCTTGAATCAATTATGAATGACACCGCCTATGATGCAAAAGAAAAGGTTCAGCTCAAGGTCGGCGTTCACGTTCTTCCAAGATTTGCAAAGGATACAACCGACAGAAACAGAACATCGCCCTTTGCGTTCACCGGCAACAAGTTTGAGTTCAGAATGCTTGGCTCTGCCAAGTCCATTGCAAGCGCAAATATCGTTCTTAACACCGCTGTTGCAGAGTCACTCAAATCCTATGCGGACAGGCTTGAAAATGTTGAAAACTTTGAGGATGCTCTCCATGAGCTTATTAAAAAGACAATCAAAGACCACAAGCGCATTATTTTCAACGGCAACGGATATGACGATGAGTGGATTAAAGAGGCTGAAAAAAGAGGTCTTTATAATCTGCCCGCAACACCCGATTGCCTGCCCTGCTTGATTTCGGAAAAGAATGTTAAGCTTTTTGAGGAACATAAGGTGTTCACAAAAGAGGAGCTTGAAGCCCGCCACGAAATCTATTTTGAGGGTTACTGCAAAACTCTCAACATCGAAGCTTTGACTGCCCTCGATATGGTCAGCAAGGATATCCTTCCCGCAATAAGCAAATATGTCGGTAAGCTCTGCAAAACAGCCGAAAGGAAAAATCTGTTTTCTGCAGACTGCTCATATGAGGGCGAGATAATCCAAAAGCTTTCAAGGCTTTCGGCGTTTATTTATAACAAAACAAACGATCTTGAAAATGCTCTCACGGGCATCAAATCGGCTTCAAACGCTGTTGAAGAAGCAAACATTTTCAAAGATATAATCATTCCTCTTATGGCTGAAATAAGAAAGGCTGTTGACGAAGCGGA
>JAZSGU010000152.1:0-24082 GCA_045532895.1 Acutalibacteraceae bacterium
CGTTGTCAACCATCGGCATAAGCGTTCTGCTGTGGGTAAGACCGGCATTGACAAAACACTCGCTGACAAGCGTTTTTCCATCTATAACAGCAACACTTGCCGTTTTTGCCGACGAATCAACCGCAAGAATTTTCAATCAGTTCAGCTCCAATTATTTCAATATTTCTTTCATTAACATTTTCAGTTTTTGTTATAGTAACTCTGACACAATCCTGCGGCAAAACAGCTTCGATATTTTCGCTCCATTCGATAATAAGAGAACTGCCCGTGTCAAGATAATCAAAATATCCCGTGGAATATAAATCATCCCAGCCGGAAATCCTGTACATATCAAAATGATAAAGCGTTTTGCCCGCGCCTCTGTATTCATTAACCAAAGCAAAAGTCGGGCTGCTGACATCGCATTCAATGCCAATCCCTTTGGCAAAGCCGCGCGTGAAAGCAGTTTTGCCCGCTCCGAGGTCGCCGAACATTGCAACAACACTGCCGTTTTTAATACTTTTTGCAAGTTTAAAGCCGATATTTTCGGTTTCGGCAGAGCTTAACGTTTTATATATCGCCATAATATATCACCGCATCAAATCATGCTTCAAATTTCGCAACAAGGTTATTGACCATAGCGGGGTCGTTGGTTATGATTCCGTCAACGCCGCATTTCAGCATTTTTTGAGCAATGTTCGCCTTGTCAACAGTCCACACATTAATGCCGATTCCTGCTTCATGAAGCTTTTTGACATAATGTTTTGTGACTGTAAGAAAATGAGGATGAAGAAAATCCGCCTTGATTTTTTTGGCAAATTCTACATAGCCGAAAAGCATTGTTTTATAGAAAAACTTTTTGTTGGGGCTGTAAAGAAAACCGGTTTTGCATTCAGGCTCAATCTTTTTGCATTCAACAAGCACTTCAGGGCTGAAGCTTGAAATAAGAAGCTTATCAAACAAACCGTGCTCTTTAACTGCATTGATTGTTTTTTCAACAATTTCCATGTTGCCGTCAAGAGGAGGCTTTATTTCAATATTCATGATTTCAATATCTGCTGTTTCACAAAGAGCAAGAAACTCCTCAAGAGTAGGAATTTTTGTTCCCTTAAAATCATCATTAAACCACTTGCCGAAATCATAACTGCGAAGCTGTTCAAGAGTCATGCCTCTAACCTCGCCGGTGCCATCAGAAGTTTCATCAATAGTATAATTATGGCATACAACGGGAACACCGTCTGCAGAGAGATGGATATCGGTCTCAAATCCGTCAACACCGATTTCGAGCGATTTTTCAAACGCAGGGATTGTGTTTTGAGGAGCAGCCAAATTCGCGCCCCTGTGTGAAATAACCTTACAAACAGCCATTAAAATCACCTTTCGCAATCCGTCAAAATTTTACCATATTATTTTAACAGATATTAACGATTATTTCAAGACAATTCGGATATATATTTAAAAGAAAAAGGCTGTGAACCGCGTCAACACGGCTCACAGCCAAAAAGCTGGGTTAAAAATTAAAGAGGCATGGGAATGCCGGCGAAAATTGCTTCGAGAGAATTTTTAACAATTTCGATGATGCCTGCTGCTTCAGCTTCCTTAACATAAACAAGGATATTCTGAACCATTTCAAGAATTTCTGTTATAAATGCCATTATTTTGTCCTCCTGTTTTTTATTGCAGGGTTAACTGCTGCTATAATTATATTAAAAAAGGAATATAATGTCAACAAAATCGGCATATGCAATATTCAGGAAATGTCTAAAATCAAACAAATTATCGAAATTGTATGAATTTATTCAAGCATATCCAAAATAGCTTTTTTGCCCGTAACTCCGATGCTTCTGTTTTTTACCGTGCCGTTTTTCATAACGACCAGGGTAGGAATACTCATTATCCCGTATCTTTCCGCAAGCGATTTTTCATTTTCAACATTGACTTTACAGATTTTCACATTTTCGCTGACGGTTTCAGCGACATCCTCAATAATCGGAGAAATCATTTTGCACGGAGTGCACCAATCCGCAAAAAAATCTATTAAAACCGTGCCGTCAAAATTTTCAACTTCATCCGTAAAGCTGTCACCGGTCACATCAAAAACCTTCATCTTATCTTCCCCTTTACAAAAGAATTTTACGGTCTTTGATAGTTTTTCACAACAGCTTATTATTATACACCGGGTATCAGCATCATACCGCCGTTCTCGGCGATATCGGAGTCAAAATCATTTTCGCGCTTAATCGCATCAACCGTTGTGTTATAACGCTTTGCAATATTCCAAAAGCTTTCGCCCTCGTCGCAAAAATATATAGTAAGCGCACAGCCTTTTTCATGCTTTAAACTTGTTTCGTCAATTTCGATTGAGCTTATGTATTTTTTTACTGCACAGGAAAAAATCAATCCCGATGCCAGCATTTCGGTTTTCAGCTCAAGACGGCTGTCGCCCGCTGCAGAGCACGAACAGTTTGAAATATGAACACCTCCGAAACAAGACACCCTGTCTGCTTTATTTTTTATTCTGAACGCATATTCAAAGTCAACAGGCTTCTGAACAATCCCCATTTGTCCTTCGGAATCTTTATACATAACGGTTGCCTGATATGTGCCGCTGATTATGCACTTATCCTCCTTAACCGCAAAACTGTTGCGAATATCGGAACACCACACCGCCAGCACACAGTCAACGCTCACTCCGATACTTTCAAGCACAACCTTGTTGGTAAAACTTGTATCAAAAGAATCATTAAATTTTAACTGTTCAATACTTTTCGCAATGTTTTTAACGTCATATTCCGTTGAATAAGCGTCGTTAATCAATGTGACGGGAGTTTCGTCAAACGCAGCCATAAACGCGCTGATTCGTGCATTTAAATCGATAAGACGCATATCGCCTGATGAATCCGCTTTTGAAATCGCCTCACATGAACTGACACACATGTTTAGGCAATTCAGACTCGATTCGTTAATACCGTCCATTTCAATAATCTGGCTAATCGGCATCGAGTGCTCAACACTTTCAACAGAGCCGCTCTCATCGCCGATATAATATATTTTAACCGTACAATCGCCTTTAACCAGCACCTTGTTATTTATCGCCTTCACTTCTTTTGCCATGGCACATGCAGAAACATTCATTATTCTGCTGACAGGCTGTTTTTCCGAACCGAGCTCGACAACCTCACCTATCGAAAACGCCCTTTCGCAAACTCCGGAAAGCGAAGCAAAATTACAGTCCTCAGTCATTGTTTGTATCCCTGCGCCGTCTGCCATGCAAAGAATATCCTCATCGCGTTTTTTTATCGCTTTAAAAGTAAAGGTCATCATCGCTCTGACATCGATTCTGCGTGAATTAACCGCACGGCAGTTAACATAGTCCGTGCTGACATTTGCACTTATTGCCGAATCAGAACCCACACGGCTTGACTCAACAAACTTCTGAACAGGATAGCTTTGCTCATAGCCTGCAATTTTTCCGTTGTCGCCTACATATAAAAGACGGATAACGGCATTGCAGTCGGCAGTTATTCTGCCCGAATTATTTTGAACAGAAGTTATATTAGGCTCAACGGAGCATTTTAAAACGCGTTGTATTTCAGGGCAGTAATCAGGCAGGCTTATATCGGCGTCAAGCGATTGCTCTGCCGCAGTTTCATAAACCGTTTCGCAAAATCCCAGTCTTTGGGTATTGATATTAAAATTCATACAGTTCTCTCCTTGTTTTGATTTTCATCACAATATATTCACCCCATGTCCATAATATTCATCCGGCAACAAAAATCGGGCAACAAATCACAAAAAGTTCTTATTTTTAAAAATTTTTAAAAATATGTGTTTACTTTCCAGAAAAAATATATTATAATGGCATTGTATAAAATATGAAAGGAGCAGCACCATGCCCGAATTTACTTATGAAATAGTTGAATCTGTAGCAGTTCTTTCCGAAAACCCCAAGGGTTGGACAAAGGAACTCAACCTCATCAGTTGGAACGGAAGAGATCCTAAATATGATATCCGTGAGTGGGCACCTGACCATGAAAAAATGGGCAAGGGCGTTACTCTGAGCAAAGATGAAATGGCAGCTCTTAAAGAAGCAGTCAAAAATCTGTAATGATTCAACAGGCGTTGCGGTTTATCTGCAACGCCTTTATTTCAATTTTATTAGGTGAAATGCTATGAATGACGAAGCTGCAAAAACAACCGAAAGAACGGTTTCTGAATTTAAAGTTTATGACCGCCGTTATGTTGGTGTTAAAGAAACATTTGCATACCTGCTCAATGACTTTTCAAACGCCTTTAATATCGGTCAATATACAGACAGATTCCTTTGGGATGTTGTAAAAATTGATTTTAAAACAAATGCTCTTGTCAGCTTATTTACCGGTGCTTGGGATATTATCAATGACCCCATAATTGCAACCATCGTTGACAAAACCCGCACAAGATGGGGTAAATTCCGCCCCTATCTTATCTCATTCCAAATACCGCTGACACTCATCGGCGCCCTCTATTGGTTCATCCCCTTCTTTTTCCCCGGCACATCCGGAACATATCTGCCAAAGCTGATTTATTACTTCGCGTTCAATGTTGTTAACGAAACTGCAGGAACATTTACCTCCATTGCAAAAGCGGGCTATATGACAACCGTTACCCCGCACCCCAACGACCGAGCGCGGCTGATTACCCTGGCGGAGCTTTTAACCGGCTTTATGGGCGAGGATATGCCTAACTACATAATGGGTGTTTTGCTTGACCTAATCAATAACAACATTCTTAAGTGGAAGCTGCGAAATGTTTTCCTTGCAATGGGTCTTGGCACAAGCTTTGTTTCCTGCGCGTTTACGCTTTATTTCTTTATTGTTTCAAGAGAACGCGTTATGCAATCCGTTGAAGCGCCAAGCGTTAAACAAGGATTAAAAGCGGTTTTAAACAACTACCCTGTTCTTCTGATAACCATATCAGATTTTCTCGGCGGTTTCAGCGTGGGCTCGAGCAGCACAAACTATTTTATTGATGTTCTCGGCTCAGCTTCTTTGCAAACAATATTAAATCTGCCGTCGGGTCTTAACGGCACCATCAGTTACGCTTTTGTTAAACCGATAAGAGAAAAATTTTCAACAAAGGCGATATGGGTTTTTGAAGATTTATATACGCGCTTCTGGATAATCCTGCTATTTATAATCGGCTCCATAAACAAAAACTATGAAAAGCGTTTGCTCATGTGCATACTTTTCGGTTTGCAGGCGTGGTTTGACAAATGGGCCTTCGGTATCAGAAAGGTTGTTAAAGCAGAGCTTTATAACGAAGCGATGGACTATTGCGAATGGAAAAACGGATACAGAGTTGAAGCAACGATAGGCGTTGCTCGAAATCTTATTACGAAGATACAGAATGTTGTTATGACATCCGCAAAAAGCCTTATCCTTGAAGCGATTGGCTATACTCAGGGAATTGCCGTGGGCACACAGACCGACAAAACAAAATGGTGGCTTTTTGCTCTTTGTACAGGTATTCCCCAAATCACGGGAATACTTGCAGTTGTTCCCAAATTCATTTATCCTCTCTCCGGCAGCTTGAGAAATCAGATGTATTCCGAGCTTATGCAGAGAAGGCACGAAATGAACGAACTCATGAACAACGAAAACACAGAAATAAGAATCCGAATTGAGGAATAAATTTAAATTTTACCATGAACACTAAACCTTTAAGAACAATTATCGTCGGCGGCGGCCACAGAAGCCTCACATACGCCGAACTCGCAAAAATCGAAAGCGACAAAATGGAAATTGTCGGTGTTGCAGACCCCGACGAAAACCGCAGAAACAGCATTGCAAAAGAATTCGGCATACCGCCCGAAAGATGCTTTAAATCAGCGCAAGAGGCTGCCGATGCGCCCAAATTTGCCGATGCCGTAATCAACGGCACAATGGACCACATTCATGTTGAAACAACAATTCCCCTGCTCAAAGCCGGATATGATGTTTTGCTTGAAAAGCCCTTTTCCGTTAACGAAAAAGAGGCCAGAGAGCTTGTCGAGGCTGCAGAAAAATATGGCAGAAAAATAATGGTCTGCTTTGTTTTGAGATACGCCCCGTTTTACAGAAGAATCAAGGAGCTTATTCTCGGCGGAGAAATCGGCGAAATCATAAACATTCAAACAAGCGAATATGTCAGCTATCATCACATGTCAACAAGCCATGTGCGCGGCAAATGGAACAATTCCGACAAATGCCACAGCTCAATGCTGCTTGCAAAATGCTGCCACGACCTTGATATTATGATGTGGCTGATGAGCGAAACAAAACCTGCTTTAGTTTCAAGCTTCGGTTGCAACAAACAGTTTATTAAAGAAAATGCTCCCGAAAATTCAGGCACTCGCTGCCTTGTTGACTGCCCGCTTGTTGATGAATGCCTTTACTCTGCCAAACGGATTTATATTGACCACCCCGACAGATGGTCATTTTATGTGTGGGATAAGCTTGAGCATATCGAAAATCCGACAATAGAAGATAAAATTGAATTACTCAAAACAAGCCCCTACGGAATATGCGCATATAAAAGCGATAACAATGTTGTTGACCACCAGACCGTAAGCGTTTTGTTTGAAAACGGAGCAACCGGCACTCATATCATGGTTGGCGGCACAAGCTACGGCACACGAACAATACACATTACCGGCACAAAAGGTGTTATAGAAGGTGACTTTGAAACGGGCAAGTTCACCCTTTCAAAAATCGACCCGCGCCCCGATTGCGAACATGATGACACAATTTTTGACCTTAAGATTGACAATGATACTCACGGCGGCGGCGACCTTGATTTGGTCAGAGATTTTGTTGCTTATGCAAGGAATGAACAGCCTTCAGTTTCCTGCACCTCAATTACGGACTCTCTTTCAGGTCATCTTGTTGTTTTTCTGGCAGATAAGTCAAGAGAAAACGGCGGTATACCCGAAAAAGTAATTTTATAATTAAATAAACAGACAGCACCTTGGTGATTAATTCCAAGGTGCTGTCTGTTTATTTTTTAACGAGCATCATTCTCGTCAAATCTGTCACCGCATTCGGGGCAGAACTTGGGAGGATTGTGGGGGTCTTCGGGTTTCCAGCCGCATTTGTCGCACTGATAAAGAGGTGCGCCTTCGGGCTTCTTGCCGCCGCAGTTGGGGCAGAATTTGCCTTTGTTCACTGCACCGCAGGAACAGGTCCAGCCTTCTTCGGCAGGTTTCTTTGCTCCGCACTCTGTGCAGAAGTTACCGCTTACGGTTGCTCCGCAAGCACATTTCCAACCGTTTGCGGGTGCTGCGGGAGCTGCCTGTGCGGGTGCGGGTGTCGCTGCAGCCTGCTGCTGTGCCTGTTGCTGCTGAACACCTGCCTGATACATTGCCGCAGGGTTGAAGTTACCACCTGCATTCATTGCCATACCCATTCCCATAAAGCCTGTCATTGCGCCTGCAGAGTTGTTGGCGGCTGCTTCCATAGCATTTGCCTGAGCATCTGCCATTCTGCCTGCCATCATAAACGGATTTGAGCCCATTGTTGCGGCATCTTCCATCTGATTAATCTTCTGCATATCTTCGGGAGTGAGAGTAATCGGATTAAGAGCGATGGATTCAACGGAAATACCTCTGCGCTGTGTCCATTCAACGGCAAGAGCCTTGTTGAGCGCATCCTTAAGCTCTGTTGTGTGTGCAGGAATCTGTGCGGGGCGGAGTTCAAGTTCTGTGAGCATTGCGAATGCAGGCTGAAGAGCCGAAATGAACTCTGTTTTGAGTTGATTGTCGATTTCTTCTCTTCTGTATTCATCGTCTACGTTACCTGCAATCTTTGTGTAGAAAAGAAGAGGGTCTGTGATTTTGTAGGAATATATACCGTTGCATCTTACCTGAACGGAACGGTACATATTGAGTCTTTTGTTAGCAACCTCAAACATAAAGGGATTGGGTGTACCGAACTTGTTATCAAGAATTTCCTTTGTATTGAAATAATAAACTCTCTGGTCTTTGCCTGTATCGCCGCCGTATGTAAATCTCTTACCGACGGTTTTGAAGGTTTCCTTAATTGTATCGCCGAGCTTGCCTGAGAAGATTGAAGGCTCTGTTGATGAATCGTAAGTGAATTCACCGGGTTCTGCACAAACTTCAACAATCTTGCCCTGCTCAACGATAATCATGCACTGACCGTCTGCAACGGCAATACCCGAGCCGTTGGAGATAACGTTGTCACTGCCTTTTGTGTTGGAGCTTCTGCCTCCTACCCTCTTTGAGCCTTTGACCATAAGCACATCATTTTCGAGTGATTCGCAGTAGAAAAATTCTTTCCACTGGTCTGCGAGTACACCGCCGAGTGCTCCTATTCCTGCTTTAATAAGTCCCATATCAACTACTCCTCTCAGATTATTTTACAAGCTTATCAACATCGGAAAGCTTAATTCTTTTTGAAACAACATATGTTTTGTAAGTACCGTCGGCATTCTTTTCGCCAAAGCAACCGTAGGTTGAGGTTACCACCGTGCCGTCTTCAAGCACAACATTGCCGCAATAACCTGTATCTGCATTTGCAGTAATACAGGGAGCAGACTGATTTTTAAGATAAGTGTGGGCAAGCTTGATTCTGTATTGACCCTCATTACCTTTTTTAAGGTCATCATATGTTCCGACCCATGCAATCCAGCCCTCGCTGTACCAATTCATGGTTTTGGATTCATAATTGACTTTTAGCTTTTCTTTATCTCTCTCAATAGAACGGAAAGTTATAAACAGCCTGCCGTCAGGAGTGTAATCCGCCTTGTGCCGTTCACCGTTAAGTGCAGAGGGAGCAAAACGCGGCTCAGACCATGTCTTGCCTTCATCATTCGAAAAAGAAATTAGCGAATTGTAATTCTTATTGTTGCTTCTGGCAATCAGACAAAGCTCATCGCCCTTACCGCAGTCGGAGCGTATAACCTCAACCTCACACATTTTTGCCTTCTTTTCAAGCTTTCGGTGCTCGGCAAAATAGGGCTCGGGCTTGCTCCAGACAGCTTTTCCGTTTTCAAAAGAAAGAATTGTCTTGTAGTTAATAAAGCCGCCCCAATGGTCGTGAAAAAATGCCATCCACTTATCAACGAACTTTCCGTTTTCCTTGAGTCTTGTCAGCGAAGCCATGGCAACCGTCGGAATAACGGTAATGTCATCTTTCTTCGAAAAACAAAGCTCAAATTCGCTCCATGTCTTACCCTCATCATCCGAAAGCGAATAATTGAAGCCGCCAACCGTTCCTTTACCGTCGCGCCAATCAGGATTACCCGAAAACAGAATTATCTTGTCAGGCGTGCCGTCAGAAAACTCAAGTCTGTAAACCGTGGGAGTTTCTCTTGACTCATCCCATGACTTGGGCTGATTTTCAAGCTGTGAATCGTATGTAACGCCGCCGTCTGTACTAATTCTGCTTCTGACCGCGCCTTTGCCGTGACCCGAGGGATAAACCTGCAAAATTCTGCCATCCTTAAAAAGAATAGCATCGGGATGTCCGAGATAATCAAGCCCGTTGTCAACAACCGAAAAATCATAGAGATATTTCAATTCTTCAGGTGTGTTTTCGGGCATAACATCGAGCCTTATAAGCGGGATTGAATAATTGCCCGCACCGTTTTTGAATTTAGCATTAAAACACATATCATTTAACCCTCACTTTATAAATCTTAACTCCGTGCGCGGGAACATCGTCAAAGACCGTTCCCGATACAGTTATTTCAGCGCCGCTCCAAAGCTCCTTTAAAACATATTCCGAAGCTGCGGGAGTAGTTACAAATGCTTTAGAGATAATTTCATTTATATCCTGCGACATTTTTGAAGGAGAATTGGCTTTGTTAAAGAAACAAAGCGCAAATTCATCGTTAACAAGAGGTTTAACAAGAGTATCCTCTGCACCGTTTGTTTTGATTCTTCTGCACTGAACACCGAGAGCATCCTGGTCAACCGAAATAAGCTCTTTGTTCGATATAATTCTGTAAGTATCACTGCTTTTATTAACGGTTCCGTCAGCATTAATAAATTTTCTGATATCATTTCCAAGAATCAAAGGCGCAGCCATCATACACCAGAGTGTAAAATGCGACTTGTTTTCTTCAAATGTAAGATTTCCGTTGCCTACCTCAAGCATATCAGGGTCATTCCATGCGCCGGGTTTGGCATATTTATAAAGCAAAACATTAAACTCATAAATACCGACAACAGAAAACCATTTGGGCATTATATCGGGAGTTGTTCGCCAAAGATTGCCTGCATGGGCACCCCATCTCCACGGGAAACTTCTGCCCCATTCGCATATCGAAAAAACTATAGATTTTTCTTCACAACCGTTTTTTAATGCATATTCTTTGGCTGCTCTTTTGAGCTCCTTGCCCATATTGGAATATTGAATTGCAGCGCTGTCCTGACGGGAGGCAACCGGATTATAAAATTTAATCGTATTAAAGCCTTTTTGAAGCTTGATTTTGAGCTGATATCTGCCGTCGAGAGTAAAAGCCTTGGTGGCAGGCAAAACAGCATGGTAAACATCAGTGCTGTTAACAAGAGCCTCAATATATCTCTCGTTTTTGCCGCCTTTTCTGAATACAAGTGTGAGTATATATTCACCGTCTTCAGGAATTTTTATATCAAGAAACTCACATGTACCCGAATTTGATGACAGCCCATCTACATAGCGACAAGACGAAACCTTTGTATCATTAGCAACCCTTGCTTCACCGCTCAGACGGGCATCATCGGCGCAGAGCTCAACTGCATTTTCGAGTCCTTTGCCAGAAATAATAATTTTGATTATTTTGGGTGCCTGTGAAGAAAGCGGAATATTGTGGCAGAAATCATATTTAAAATATTCAATCCCCCACTCAACAATGGTGTCCGCATCAACAGCCTCATTGCCGAGGCTTGCGGGCAAATCTTCACATGTAAGGCTGCCGTTGGAGCTGTATATGCCGAGTTTAAGACCGAGATTGTTAACCTTTTCAACAAGGGATTTAATGCCGCTAGGAAAAGAATCCAAATCGCCCTGCAACCTGCCGTTTTCGTCTCTCATGGAGGATTGCCAGCAGTCATCAATATTAACATATTTATATCCGCAATCCGCAAGACCGCTTTCTTTTAATGCTTTTGCGGTTTCATAAATCAAATCTTCGTTGATTTGGTTGCGGAACAAATTCCAGCTTGACCACCCCATCGGCGGGGTTAATGCCGCACCGTTAGAGTAATCATCCTCAAAGCTGCAGTTAAGCTTTAAGGAATTTGCAGCTTTTTTGGCTGCCTGCGAAGCAACTGAAAACACATTATCAAAAATGTTTTTGGGCATTACGGCACATCCTTTCGTTAGTTTGATTTGAGATAGGGTAAAGCATATGAATATCCGCCGCTGCCAACACCTTCAAAAGATTCGGGAGCAATGGTATCCGTATTGTAAACAGTAATCTTTTGAAGCTGATAAAGAGGATTTTCAACTGCCTGCTGCATAATAAGTTCAGTAAGCTGCAGAGTCATCTGCCCCTTGTCGGAAAAACCGATTGCAGCGCGGATATTTGCCGTCATGGCATCGATTTCGCTGTTGTTCAAGGCAGTTTTATTTAAAGCACCGTTGCTGTTGAAATATTCATATTTGTCGCATGTTGCGCCGTCATAAACATTCTCTATCCACAAATCAGCTTCGCCGCTGATAATTGCAGCATTAAGAGCAGCTTCATCTGCAGCAACAATTTTAAGGGTGATGTTCTTTTCGGCAAGAATTTCCTTGTATCTGCTTAACACTTTATATTCAAGGTCACTCTCCGTGCCGCAATAATATGCCGTAACCTCTGTCAGCAGCTTGTCACTGACCATTGTGTATGCGGTAAATGCGCTGGAGTTATAATAACTGTCTGTTATTTCGGAGGGATATTCGGGGAAATTTACACTCAAAGGGCGCAGAAGCCTTGTATAATATGAGCCTATTTCATTTTCAATAACATCATTAACCGAGCAAAGACCAATTAAAGCTTTTCTCTCTGTTGCATTTGTCAAAGTGCGGGTGTTTAAAAACATCGAAGCATAATAATCACAGTCTGAAATAACATAGCTTACGGGTTTTGAGGAAAGCGCCGCAACAGTTTCAGCATTTGCAAGCACCGTTACAACATCAACCTTGCCGGAAACAACGCTTTCAATCGGGTCTTCATCATCAACAGACAAATCAATAAACTTTAGCTTTCCAAAATCAGACGAAGCATCATCATAGTATCCGTTCGCCGCCATTGTAACCTCGTCGTCAGAATATTCAATTACAGTGTAGGGTCCGGAGCAAACAGCATCACCCGAAAAACCCTTTATCTTATCAGCATCACCCTTGACATATTCAACCGCATAGCTGTTTTTTGAAACCAAAAGAGCATTAAGCTGTGAAATTGCATTAATATTTTTTGAATCAAAAAGCACCGTGCATGTGTAGTCATTAACCTTTTTAATTCCTTCAATTTCAGTAACATCAATTCCGTCGGAATAATTCTTTTCGATATATTCCGTATAAAGTTTTTCGCGGTACCACGGCTCTGGATTATAGGCAAGCGGATTACTCTCCGCTTCCGCTTTTGCAACAAGCTTCAAAACAGCTTCATCGGTAGGATTTGCCCCCAAATCCTCAATAGCCTCGGAATATCCGAGTTTTATGAGATATTCTTTCCACGAAACACCTGAAGGTGAATGAGAGTCAAGGCCGCCTTCAAATCCGCCTTCAAGCTTTGTAGAAATCAGATAATCACAGTAATCATCAACTTCAATCGTGGTCAGAGTATAGTTATCAGAAACCTTTTTCTCAATTTCAGAGATGGACTCCTCATAGTTTTTATCATCAAAATAATATTCCTTTAAACCTGCGATATCGTTGAGATACCAGTTTTTATATGCACCGTCATAGGTTGCATCGGAAATGAAATAATAGAAAAACAAAACATCGTCAATCGTTATGTTTGAGCCGTCAGAAAACCTCATGTCATCCTTAATGGAAACAGTGTATTTAACCTTGCCGTCGCCGATATACTCATATGAAATGCCGCCGCTGTGATTAATAAGGCTGTTATCTTCACTTTTTCTCTGGATTGAGCGAAACATTTGTGAAACAACTTCTGAATCAGCATCACTATCTGCATAAAAAGGATTAAACACTCCCTGTATATCGAAAACACCGATTTTGAGCTCAGTGCCGTAAACTGACAAACCCGATATACTTCCGCAACCGGATAAAACAATCAAAACGCCGCAAAGAAAAAAAGCAATAAGCAACTTGAGTTTTCTCATTTTAAGCGCTCCTTCGTAGTTAATTATTATTTATTTTATCATAATAATATCAAAGATACAATATTAAAATAAAAAAAGTCCCGTATCGTGAACGATACGGGTAAGCAGTTATCGGGGAGAAATTGTTTTTTTATCGCAAAAAGCAAGAAAATAATCACCTTCCTGCAAATCACTCTTTACAGGATAATCGGTAGAAACAATCTGTGCTCCGCTTTCAAGAGCAAAGTCTCTTTTTTTCTCAGAAACGCTTGTAAAGCTGTCAGCTCTTGTTCTGACAACAAATTTGTCGTCTTCAATAATCTCGCCGCTTGAACCAAAAGCCTTCTTGGGGTCATTAATCAGAAGAAATGATGCATAATCAAGCTCGGCATCATTCTCGCGAAGCATCGGAAACATTGCCTGCGACTTTATCGACGGGTCAATTTCAATATATTTTTGCGTAACACTGCAATCATGAAGCAGGATAAGCACCTTGCCGAGCATATCGCTGACCTTGCACCAATCATCAGCCGCTCTCATTGCACCAAAGCTTTCATAATCTCGAAGCATGTCCGCGGGAGTGAAAAGCTTGTCGCCAAGGCCTGCACGCAGGGCGGAATCAAGAGCAAGGGCATAATCAAAATTAAAGAATTCCATATCCTCTAAAGGAATAAAAAAGCTCTTGGGCTCTATTATTATTGTTATGGGAAGATGGTTCGGGTTGTTGTCAGACCACATGGAGATTTCTTTAAGAAGCAATGAAAAATCATAGCATGAGGTTGTCATGTCAAGCGTCGGGCTGTGCATGCATGTAAAAGAAATCTCTCCGTTCCTGTCAAAGGTTTCAATGTCGATTTCCAAACTGTAAACGCCGTTACTCAACTGCTCGGTAACGGTGGGGCTGACAAACATGCCGCTTTTCTCAGAAACCAGACCGAAGGTGAGTTCAGAAAGATTTATATAAATCTTCTTATATTCGTCTACTGCTTCGGTCTGATAGCTGTTGTGAGTTGCAATGTATCGCAACTCGTTGAATTTAATTCCGTCAGCAAGAGCTTCTTCAAGATTGCCGTCAAAAAAAACAGCTTCGTCAACAGGTGCAATTTCACCGTTTTGATAAGCCTGCTCAAGAGAAGCAATGCGCGTTTTCTGCTCCTCAATATCAGACTGAAGCCTGTCATAGTTTGCAGAAAACAGAGAGCAGAAGGTTAAAACTGTTGAAAGAAGCAAAGGAATAAATTTCAAAATATATTTTATCATTTTCACTCACCCAATCACAAAACGGTGCTCCGAAAAAACGAAGCACCGCCATATTTTTTATCTGCCTGTATTTGCAGCGGTCTTAAGGGTAACATCGTGATAACCGCCCTCAACAATGCTTGTTGCGGAAACAACGGTAAGTTTAGCGTTCTTCTGCAAATCGGGGATTGTCAGAACGCCGCAGTTGCACATGGTTGATTTAACCTTATAAAGGCTCTTTGCAACATTGTCACTCAAAGGACCTGCATAGGTAACATATGAATCGACGCCCTCTTCGAAGCTGAGCTTTGCCTTACCGCCGAGGTCATATCTTTGCCAGTTTCTTGCTCTGTTGGAGCCTTCACCCCAATATTCCTTAACATAAGCACCGTTAACCATAAGCTTGTTTGTCGGACTTTCGTCAAAACGGGCAAAATATCTGCCTAGCATAAGGAAATCTGCACCCATTGCGAGAGCGAGGGTCATGTGATAGTCATGAACGATACCGCCGTCAGAGCAAATGGGGACATAAATGCCGGTTTCCTTGTAATATTCATCTCTTGCAGCCGCTACCTCGATAAGGGCTGTTGCCTGTCCTCTGCCGATACCCTTTGTTTCGCGGGTAATGCAGATTGAGCCGCCGCCGATGCCTACCTTAACAAAGTCTGCACCCGCTTTAGCAAGGAAAAGGAAACCGTCACGGTCAACAACGTTGCCCGCGCCAATCTTAACCTTATCGCCGTATTTTTCGCGAACAAATGCAAGAGTCTGCTCCTGCCATACCGTATAACCCTCTGATGAGTCGATGCAAAGAACATCCGCACCTGCATCAACGAGAGCAGGAATACGCTTTTCGTAATCGAGGGTGTTAACACCTGCACCTACAACATAGCTCTTGTTTGCATCAAGAAGTTCCTGAGGATTCTCTTTATGCTGCGAATAGTCCTTACGGAAAACGAAGTATAGAAGCTTTCCGTCCTTATCGATAATGGGAAGAGAATTCAGCTTGTTTTCCCAAATAATGTCGTTTGCATCCTTTAAAGTTGTTGTTTCCGGCGCAGTAACAAGTTTTTCAAAAGGAGTCATGAAATCCGAAACAAGAGTATCAGCGCTCATTCTGCTGACTCTGTAATCTCTGCCGGTAACAACGCCGAGAAGCTTGCCGTTGGGAGTGCCGTCCTCAGTAACAGCCATTGTGCTGTGACCGGTGAGTTCATAAAGCTCAAGAACCTCTGCAAGAGTTGATTCGGGCTTAAGGTTTGAATCGCTGACAACAAAGCCTGCCTTATAGCCCTTAACCTTAGCAACCATTGCTGCTTCATCTTCAATGCTCTGTGAGCCGTAGATAAATGAAACGCCGCCCTCTTTTGCAAGAGCAATAGCCATTGTATCGTTGGAAACAGACTGCATTATTGCAGAAACAAGGGGAATGTTAAGGCTCAGGGGGCATTCTTCTTTGCCCTTTCTGTACTTAACAAGGGGGGTTTTTAAATTAACATTTGCGGGGATGCATTCCCTTGATGTGTAGCCCGGAATAAGAAGATATTCACTGAATGTTCTTGAGGGCTCCTGACAATAAATTGCCATGATTATCACTCCTTTAAAAATCTTAAGGCCGCCGGAAAGCAGACCGAACTTTTATAAATTACGATATTTTATAATAATTTTTCAAAAAAGTCAATACATATTGAGAAACTTATCTGCAAAATTCAGTAATATAGTTATTAATGCATTTTTTAACTATCTCAACAGCCGCATCTCTGTTTTGAACTTCATCAACAACAGTTTCTTTATCTTCAAGATTTTTATAAACCTTAAAGAAATGCTTCATTTCATCAAAAACATGTGCGGGGAGCTCGCTTATGTCTTTATATCCGTTATAATTCGGGTCATTGAACGGAATTGAAATAATCTTTTCGTCAAGCTTTCCGCTGTCCTTCATGGTTATAACGCCAATCGGATAGCAGCGGACAAGCGTCATCGGGTCAATTTTTTCGCTGCAAATAACAACAACATCGAGCGGGTCGCCGTCATCGCCGTAGGTACGCGGAATAAAGCCATAGTTTGCGGGATAGTGTGTTGAGGTGTAAAGAATACGGTCAAGCATTAAAACACCTGTTTCTTTATCAAGCTCATATTTTTTCTTGCTGCCCTTGGTGATTTCAATAACAGCCATAAAATCATTCGGCGTAATGCGCTTCGGGCTTATATCATGCCATATATTTCCCATAATCGTCTCCTTATAATTTGATTTCCAATCAGAATTTTCTTCCTCCGCCGCCGTGTCTGACACCGCCGCTTGAGCGGTGAACGGAAGAGCCGCCGCCAAAACCGCCGCTTCTTCCGCCGGGTCGGTTATTATTGTTTCTCGGCACACGGGTTGTAACAACATTGCGGCTGATAATATTATCCGTTGAATGTGATAAATCAAGAGTTATGTCATCGGCGTTAAATTCGTCACCCTTGCCTATATTTTTATAGCTGCTCTTGACTGCGAAAACCGACACCGCCGCGATAACCAAAGCGATAACAATATAAATTAGAATGTTTCCGAAATCAAAGCCGTCTTGGCTGCCCGAAGAATAGTAATCATCATATTCACCGGCATAAATCCATTCACCATTGGGAGAAACCTCATACCATTCGCCGTCAAACCGAACAAGGCTGTCCGCAAAATCCGAATCTCCGTGGAAAAAGTCTTCCTCATCGGGTATATAATAATTGTTTCCGTCATAATTATCATAGATACTTTCGGCGCGTTCAAGCATCGCAACGACACAGTCGGCATAATATCTGTCGGCAATGTATTCATATCCGCTGTCAAGAATGCTTTCAACCGCAGAGTCGCTGTAGGTCAATATGCACTCCCCTGCCGTTGAAAAATAAAGCTCTCGGTTATCCATGTCAATCAAAATCAGAAAACCGTTTTCAGACCAGCCGCTATCAAAAATCAGGCTGTCATAATAATCGTCGGCATATTCCTGCGCGCTTTTTCCTTCAGCATCGTCAGTAGTGACAACTGCCACCGAAAAATCAGACTCAAGAGCCAAAGCATCCGAAATTTTTGTTATTGTTTTTATCTCATCATCGGAAAAGAGCTCTGCAGCGTCATCAAGCGTTATGTCATAAGCAAAAGCGTTTACGGAAAACAAGCTCATAAAGAGCAAAGCAGAAATCAAAAGCGAAAATACCTTTTTCATTAAAACAGCACCCCCGCAAGCGTAAGAATCAAAGCGGATGCCGCCGCAACGCCACCAAAAAGAATGCCGAGCTTTTTATTGCAGACGGGCAATTCGCCGTAAACCCTGCCGTTCTGACCGTTGAGCGCATATATATAGTTTTTGTTTTTATGTTTATAATTAAGCACCCAGACGGGAAGCAGATTATAACGCCATGATAATTCCCCGACATTAATGCTGCTGTCTTTAACTGAAACAGCAGTAGAATTAATTGTGGATTTTAGCTTTTCCCGGGAAAAGCCTTCAATCTTTTCTGCGACCTGCTCTTTTATCTCTTCGGACTCAACATTGCGCCTTTCTGCAAAATAACCCGAAAGATATGACATTGAAAAGGGAACAAATTCGGAAGAATCAAAAGGACATACATATTTTAAAATATCTCTGTCCTTGTTTTTGAGCGCAGCCTCAGGCATGTTGTGAACAGCCATATTACCCTGTCTGTAATGACCCATAACAGTTGTTTCCGTGTGGCGTATATCACCGACCATCCATGATTTAATCTGTTTCGAGGTTGCGTTTATATGGCCGCATGCATTGCAGTCAACATACCAATAAGGGAAATACACACCCTTGATTTCTTCAAGACGCGACTGCGAAATAAAGTCCTTGGGCAAAAACTTCTTTTTACCGCAAAGCTCCTTGAACTTTTTGATTGCACCCTCTTTATCAATTTTAAACGGAATTATAAAATCAGGCTTTAATTCTCCACTGAGCTCTCCTGAAAGCACAACGGGATTGGAGCAATAATAGCATGTGGTTGCCGCTGTAGTTTCGTCTGTTACAACCTGCGCGCCGCAGCTTGGGCAAAGATATAAAACCGCATTTTCAAGTTCTTCCTTTGCTTCAGCTTTTTCGGCATTATCGGAAAGCTTTTCGTCGGTTTTAAAAAAATCCTCTTCTTTAAAAACACTGTCACAGTATTCACAGGTAAAATCCTGCTTTTCCGCATCAAATTTCAGGGCAGCGCCGCACGCGGGGCATTTATATTGAACCGCTTCCATTATATCACTCCCTTGTCTTTCATTAAAAAAACAGACCGACGCAAGGCAAAATTAGCCAATCCCCGCTGCGGTCTGTCTGGCAGCGGACATAGCTCCGCTATCATTTCTTTTTATATGTTGTAAATTTGAACTGAACATCCTTTTCTGTCATTATTTCATCTTCGAACACACATTCCCATGCATCGTCCGCATCAAGATTGGGGAAGAATTTATCGGCAGGCTTTGCGGTTTCAACTTTTGTGACATAAGCTGTGTTGCAATAAGGCAAAAGCTGATTATAAACTGATGTTCCGCCGATAACATAAACAGTGTCTGTGTCATATCTTTCAAGCTGCTCAAAAAGCTCATCAAGCGAATGACAAACAATAACATCGGGCGCACTCCAGCCTTTATCAGTTGTGAGAACAACATTCACTCTGTTTGGAAGAGCTTTTTTACCGGGGAAAGATAAAAATGTTGCTTTGCCCATAACAACAACATTGCCCGTTGTTTTTTGCTTAAAGAACTTTAAATCCGCGGAAATGGGATTGAGAAGATCGTTACCGATTCCTATACCCCAATTTTTGTCAACATTTACAATAGTTTTCATCAATTTACCTCATTCAGACTGCAACGGGAATTTTCACATTAAAGTCATGATATTTATAGTTTTCAAGAGAAAAACTGTTTTTTGTGAACTCATAGAAATCAGTTATGCTCTTATCCATAACAAAATCGGGAGCATCATAAGGCTCGCGGCTGATAAGCTCCTCGATAATAGGAACATGGCGGTCATAAATGTGCGCATCGGCAATAACATGAACAAACTCGCCCACTTCAAGACCGCTGACCTGCGCAAACATATGCACAAGCGCCGCATACTGACACACATTCCAGCAGTTGGCGGCAAGCATATCCTGCGAACGCTGGTTAAGAATTGCGTTGAGCTTATTGCCCGATGTATTAAAGGTCATTGAATAAGCACAGGGATAAAGAGCCATTTCACTCAAATCCTGATGAACATATATATTGGTCAGAATGCGTCTGCTCTGCGGGTTATGCTTCAAATCATAGAGCACGCGATCAACTTGGTCCATATCGCCTTCTTTATAATGATGCTTTACACCAAGCTGATAACCGTACGCTTTGCCTATTGTGCCGTTTTCATCCGCCCATGAATCCCAAACATGGCTGCCTAAATCGGCAATATTGTTGGACTTTTTCTGCCAAATCCAAAGAAGCTCGTCAACCGAACTCTTGATGAATGTTTTTCTTATTGTCTGCGCGGGGAACTCCTTGCTTAAATCATATCTGTTGACAACGCCGAATTTTTTTACGGTGTGCGCGGGTGTGCCGTCCTCCCATTTGGGGCGCACGTCAAGCTCGGTGTCCCAAAATCCGTTCTGAAGAATATCCTTACAAGTGTTAATAAATACTTTATCCGCAAAGCTCATGATTAACCTCCCAAACGATTTATAAATTCTCCGATTCCCTGCTCAAAATTGACACCGAGACGGGTATCTGTTCCTGCTTCATAAGTTCTTTTTATTGCGGCGCAGGTAAATTCCAGTGCAATCTGTGCACTTTCGCAAATATTCTTGCCACGAAGATAAGCGGCAGTTAGTGCAGAGGCAAAAATATCGCCCGTACCGTAATAAATTCCGTCATATTTTTCGGAGAAACTGTAAAAGGTTTCACCGCTTTCGCGGCAATAAACCGCGCAACCGATATCATCGTTTTTGAACGAAACACCCGTTAAAACGACCATTGAGGGGCCAAGCTCCGACAGCCGTTTAATAAGCCCGTCAATATATTTTTTATTGTATGGCGGCTCATGATATTCCTCATCAAGCAAAAACGCCGCTTCGGTTATATTCGGAACAATTATATCTGCTTTTTTGCAAAGCAAGGTCATCTCTTTCGCAAAAGCAGCTTCAAATGTTGTATACATCCTTCCGCCATCAGCCATTGCGGGGTCAACTATAACAACAGTTTTATTTGTTCTGAATTTATCTATGAAATCGCAAACAATATCAACCTGCTCCGTAGAGCCGAGAAATCCGCTGTAAATTCCGTCAAACTCAACACCGAGCGATTTCCAATGCTCCATAAAAGGCACAAGGTCACTTGTTAAATCACGGTAGGTAAAGCCGGTTATATTGCCCGTGTGCGTTGAAAGAACGGCAGTCGGCATAACAGCCGCTTCAATGCCGGCAGCAGAAATCACGGGGATTGCCGCGGTCAGCGAGCATTTTCCGATGCCCGAAACATCGTGAATTGCTGCAACACGCTTTTGTCTTTCCGTTTTAACCACCGCCCATGCTCGAATATTTATTTAATTATACTCTATTGTCACAATGTTTTCAATATCTAATTATTTTTTAGTGTTAATGTAAAAAAAAGCTTTACAATGAATTTAAAAAATGGTAACATATTATAAATGATTTAATTTTGAAAGAAGGAGAAATCATTATGAAAAAAATCGGCATGAAAATTATCAGCATAATCCTCGCATTATCGCTTATCTTCGGCGGCACATCCGCAATGGGTTCGGCAGCTGCTGCGGATATCGGCAAAACTCTTGAAAATGTCGGTCTCGGTATTGTTGAAGTTATCTTCACAACACTTGTAGGCGCAATCAATGCTATTGTTCCCGACAGCCCGAATTTTGTTAAAGTTAAAGACAGAGTTGTCGAAAACTTCTACGAAGGCACAGAAACATGGGAAGAAGAAGCAAAGGCTGATGCGCAGTGGAAGCTCGGCCACGCAAAGGCTTCACTTGTTCCTTCTGATTGGGAAACAAAAGATTATTACCTCGGCGGTTTCATCGACCCCAACAACGGCATGGTTAACAAGATTGAAGAAATCATTGACGACATGCAGGTAAGAGTTATTGCTGTTGAAGACGGCTCAGGCAGAGGCGTTGCACTCTTTGCAAACATCGACTGCATCGGCTTCTCAAACGGCGATATCAAAGAAATCCGTAAGCGCGTTGAAGCTATGGACCTTGGTGTTGAATTCAACAGCATCAATGTTTCCTCAACACATACACACAGCTGCGTTGATACTCAGGGTCTTTGGACAAATCTTTTCCCCAAGCTGTTTAAGAATCTTGCCCTTTCCTATCTTCCTTTCATTGAGAAAGAAAGAGGCGCAGATGCCGAATACATGGAATTTGTTTATGATACAGTTGCAAACGCAATGAAAAAGGCTGTTCAAACCATGGTTTCCGGCACAATGACATATGCTGTTAAGGAAATCAACGACGAATACTTCAACAACAAGAACAGACATCAGTCAACTTCTCTCATCAATGAGCTTGCAAGATTTGTTTTCACTCCCGATGATGCATCAATCAAGCCCACAATGATTGTTAACATCGCCGCTCACCCCGACGTAGCAGGTCTTCCCGTAAATGAAGAAGATAACGGCAGAGACCTTTCGGGCGACTACATCTATTATCTCGGCAAAAAGATTGAAGAAAAGAACTATAACTTCATGTTCTTTAACGGAGCAATCGCAGGCATCTACGAAGGCAGAGGCCCTGCAGGCGACGGCGTTCCCACAAATCGCAGATATGAAGAAACTCTCCGCTACGGTTATGAAGTTGCAAACATGGCTCTCAACCTCACCAACTCCGTTGAAGAGATTGAAGCTAACATGACAGACGCAGAAAAAGCACAGATAGAAAAAGAAAAGGCTATCGGCGGCGACAACTACACTCTTTGGTATGAAGGCTGGAAAGAAGTTGAAGAAAAAGTTCTTGAGCCCAACCTCAACATCATCATCAAGGAAGTTAAGATTAAGGTTACAAACCCCCTTATTCAGCTTGTAGGCAAGCTCAACCTTGTTAACTACACCGTTTGCAAGGAAGGCTTCAGCTACTATATCTTCGCTGAAATCGGCTACATGGAAATGGGCGGCGTTAAGGTTGCTTTCATGCCCGGCGAAATCGTTCAGGATATCATTTGCGGCGGTGATTCACTCACAGCGGCAGGCTCCTTCTCCGGCAAGGATTTCAACGAAAAAACAGTTTATGAGCTTTTCGGAAATGACACACTCTGCTTCGGTCTTATGAACGATGCTATCGGTTATGTTGTTCCCGACAACGACTATTCAATGTCACTTCTCGGCGACCACTATCAGGAAATGATTTCTCTCGGCAAATATGCAGGCTCCACAATTATGAAGGGCATGGCGGAAATCGCAGAAGAAGTTAATAAATAAACATTTTGCGGCACCGGCTTAACGTCGGTGCCGATTTTTTAATATTTTTAAACATTTTATTAATTAATACTTGATTTTTGGAAATGATTAAGCTATAATAAACAAGCTGATTTGCCGATGTGATGGAATTGGCAGACGTGACGGACTCAAAATCCGTTGGTAGCGATACCGTGTGGGTTCGAGTCCCACCATCGGCACCAGATTCCGCCGCAACGCCAAGTTGCGGCGGCTTTGTTTTATGGAGGTTATTGTATGTTTGATGCGTTAAAAGTTAAAAACGGCTGTGTGGAATGGATTAAGCAGTTTTTTGAAGAAAACGGAAAGGGCTGCAATGCCGTTATCGGCATTTCAGGCGGAAAAGACAGCTCCGTTGCCGCCGCCCTCTGCGTTGAAGCTCTCGGAAAAGAGCGCGTTATCGGCGTTTTGATGCCTTGCGGCGAACAGCACGACATTGACATGGCATATCTGCTTGTAAATCACCTGGGCATAAAGCATTATGTTGTGAATGTTAAGGATGCCGTTGAGGGTGTACTCAACAATATGCCTGAGGGACTTGAAATTAATGCACAAACAAGAACAAATCTGCCGCCGCGAATCAGAATGGCAACTCTTTATGCAGTTTCGCAAAGCTCAAACGGCAGAGTTGTTAACACCTGCAACCTTTCCGAAGATTGGGTAGGCTACTCCACCCGCTACGGCGATGCCGCAGGAGATTTCAGCCCCCTTTCGCATCTCACCGTTGCCGAAATCAAAGAAATCGGCAGACTTCTTGGACTGCCCGATGTGCTTGTTGACAAAACACCGATTGACGGTCTTTGCGGCAAAACAGACGAAGATAATCTCGGCTTCACCTACGCTGTGCTTGACAGATACATCCGCACGGGAGAAATCGACAACCCCGAAACAAAAGAAAAAATTGACAGAATGCACCGCAACAATCTTTTCAAGCTTCAGCTTATGCCGAGCTTCAAACCCGAAATATAACAAACAGCCCGCCGCGGAATTGACCGCAGCGGGCATTTTTATTTGTTAATTATACAATTCAAAATTGCGGGATTTTTAGTTGTTATGTTATCGGGTTTAAGCTTGAGCACCCTGCACATATCCTCAATTTTATTCGCAGTCCAAAGCGAAACAAGAAG
>JAZSGU010000030.1:0-3265 GCA_045532895.1 Acutalibacteraceae bacterium
TATTCAAAAAGTGTTTTTGTGCCTGCGTTATATTCAAATGCTTCAAAACCGGTTTCAAGTGCGGGGCTGTTGAGTGCAAGCGTGAAATCGCGGTTTGCCGCATCCTTAAACAGCGGATCGGCAAAAACAGCATTGTTATAATAACCGCGGGCTGTCATAATTACCATTGATTTTCTTTCGAAAAAGCTCATCGAATCGCCTGAATAAACATTTCCGCCGTGCTTATAATCCCAATAAGTGTTGCTGTCATCAACAAACCAGTCAGGGTCGGTTGTGAGAGCATACATTGTTGCATTATCTGTAACAAGAATATTGTTTGACAGCGTGAGCGAATTGTGGTCTTCATTTCTTGTGATTCTGAATGCGCCCTCACCACCGAAAGCAAATATATTATTTCTTATAATATTATCTTTGCCGTAGTGCTGATGGAAGGTCTGAGAAGAGCAATCGTAAACAAGATTCTTTTCAACCAGTATGCCGCTTGAGCCTTCGTCAAGATAAATGCCCCAGCCGCCGTAGCCGTATCTGCCTTCATCACAGCCGACATTGTATATCACATTACCCGAAATAACCGTATCAGGCTGAATTCCGAGGGTGTAAATAGCGCCCATATCTGAAAGCCAGCCGTTGCCTATATCATAAATAAGGTTGTTGCTGATATTTATATTGTTTGTGGAATTGGGCGAATAGCCCCAGTTCCAACCGACGGAAATGCCCGTGTACCAGCCGTCATGAATCTCGTTGTTTGTAAGGTCGCAGTTAATCGCATGGGTCAGCAGAATGCCTATTGCGTTGTTGAAAATTCTGCCGTAGCTGCTGATATGACAGTCGGTAACATTTATACTTTCTGTTGTTGCGGGAACAACGAAGTTGCCGTGAATGAAAACTGCGTTTGCGCCTATTTCATTGAACATACAGCTTGTAATATTACAGTTTTTTGATGCGTTTTCAAACTTGACTGCAGTGTAGGAGATGTTTTCAAAGCGGCAGTCCGTGAAATTGATTCCCGATGATGCGGAGATATGAATTGCGGCGGGCACTTCAAAAGCAGCCTGCGGATGGGTTGCGCCGTATTCTATATTGTCATATAAAGGATGGGATTCATCAAAAACCTTGCCGGAGAAGCTGCCGTCCTTGCCGATATGCTCCCAATCCGTTTTTTCAAAGTTTATACCTTGGAACGAGATGTTTTCGGCTCCGTCAACCGTCATAAGGCATTCGGTCATTCCTGCATACAGCACGGTGTTTTCAAGAGTGTCGCCTTCTTCAGGAATATAATAGAGCTTGCCTTCGCTTCGGTCAAGATACCATTCGCCGGGGGCGGAGAGAGCCTCCTTGACGTTTTCAAAAATATAATTATCCTCAACGCGGACAGTCATTGCTGTGGGTTTTGTTGTTTCAACTCTGCCGGTTGCTGCATCAACGGAATGAACGGGCATGAGCTCATCGCACCAGAAATGCATGATTCTCACATCAACATCCTGTGCGTTTGCGAAGTCAAGCATATCTGACGGGTGCGCATAGAAAACAACCGACTTTGTAAAGAAGTTTGCTTCGTTTTCGGGGACTGCTGCTTCATCGGTTTTCGGGTCGGCAACCTTGAACATGCCTTCCTTGGGATAATTGGAACGGGGGAGCCTTTTGCTGCCTTTGAAGAGTGAACGGAAATAGTCGCTGTCGCTCTCAACGGGCATGTCGGTCACAAACGCTTTCACACCGTTGATTGTTGTTTCGCTCCAATTACCGCCGATTTCCTTTGCGCCAGAGAAAACAACCTTTTCGTCGGGATAAGAGCGATAGAGCACATCGCTTTTATCCGCAGAAGTAAATTCAACAGTGTCCGTTATTTCATATGTGCCCTCTCTGAACCAGACGGTAACGGCACCCGAACTGTTTTCGGCTTTAAGCAATTCCTTTGCTTTTTCAAAAGTTTTCAAAGGAGCTTCAAGCGTGCCGGGGTTTGAGTCATCACCGTAGGGCGCAACAACAAGGTCGTTGTTTCCCATAACAAATTCACCCTCGTCAAAAGCTGACTGCGTTTTCTGCGTTGTTTCAGGAAATACCGGTTCAACGCTTTTTGGGGGGCAAAAAATTGCCGTGAGCATTGTTGCAAACGAAGCAAACAATGCCAAAATTTTTGTGAAAAAAGCACTCATAAAGAATAACCTCATTATAGAACAATTTTTAAAAATTATACCATACAATAAAACTCAAATCAACTTTAAAAATAAAAACTCCGATGAAAAAACATCGGAGCTGGCACCCCCTGCGAGAATCGAACTCACAACTGACCCTTAGGAGTCACGCTCGCAGGCGTTTTTAAAATCACTTTAAATCCCTCGAAATCGTTGATATATCAAGGTTTTCACAGGTTAAGAGTTATTATTTTCCCTTTGAATATTTGCTAATATTCGATAGTTTTTCACGTTCTGATTAGCAAGAAATTAGCAAAAAGGGTGTTTTTTGGTGGTTGTCACTCTGTTATTATGTTCCTATGTATTCCAATTTGCTATTTAAGGTGCGAAGATGTAAACAACTTATTTATTACTGATTTTATCTTATTCTATAATATAAAACTGATAGTGTCAACATAAAAAAGCAACCCACATTGTGGGTTGCTTTTTCTGCATTTTATATTGTTTTAGCTAACATCTTCAGTAGAGCAGCAGCTTCGGGATTGGCAAGAATTTTGGCGATGAGTGCTGCATTGTCATCTGTTTCAGATGTTGTTTCGGCTGTGCTTTTGCTCTCTGTTTTTGCCATAGGATCAAGAACGGAAATGTCTTTATCAAATCTCGGCATAGGTGCCGTTTTACCTTCTTCGCAGTTTCTTAACCCTTTTGTATTGTAAAACTGCTCATCAAATTTTTGTGCATTAAATCGTCTATCTTCATCAATGATATGGCTATAAACATCAGCTACCATATGCAGAGAAGACAAGACGATCTGTATGAAGAAATAGAGAGTATTGAAAATAAAATCGCAGAAATAAAAAACCAAATTGATGTTATAATCAGTCATAAGATAACAGGCGATAATATTTATAATTATATCTTGTGTTTTGAGCAGTTTTATGATAAATTTAGTGATATAGAGAAAAAGGAATTTCTTCAGAGTTTTGTTGAGCGAGTGGAGATTTTTGAAGATAAGCTTCCGAGCGGAAGACTCCTGAAGAAGATTCAATTCAGATTCCCCGTCTTCTATGATGATAAAGAGGTCATAGGTTTGCGTTGGGATAACGATTTGACAGTTGAGGTGCTCATAT
>JAZSGU010000177.1:0-20320 GCA_045532895.1 Acutalibacteraceae bacterium
CTTTCAACGGCTTGCTTTGTTCTGGGTCACGAAAAGGGAGCGGCTCTTGCAAAGGAATACGGCTGCACAGCGATATTCATAACCGAAAACAACGAGGTTTTTGTTGAAAACAGCTCAAAAGATATAATCGAAATTACCGACGGAGCATATACTTTGATATGAAAACAATCAGAAAAGGCGACATTGCGCTAATTGCCGTTATTCTTATCGCGGCGGCGTGCTTCATGCTTTGGAGCAATTCAAAAAGCGAAGCCCCTCAGGCGGTTATAACCGTTGACGGCGAAGCGGTTGAAACGGTGGATTTGCAGTCTGTCGGCGAAAAAATAATAATCGAGCCCGTTTCGGGCGTTACCGTTGTTGCGGAAAACGGCGAAATTTGGTTTGAAAAAGCAGATTGCGAGGACAAGCTCTGCATTGCATCGGGCAGATTAAGCAAGCACGGCGACACGGCGGTGTGCCTGCCCGCGAAAACGGCAATAACCGTTACGGGCAGCGATGTGGATGCGGTTGTTTATTAATTGTAATCTTGTTAAGTGAAAAGTAAAAAATGAAAAGTTAAAAGTTGAGGATAGGCTTCGCCTATGACCATTTTATATGAACGGGTGTGGGCAACGCCCACCCTTAACTCTTCACTCTTCGCTTTTCACTCTTCACTATTGGGTTAATAACTATGAAAAAGAATACCACCTATAAATTATCCCTCTCGGCGATACTTTGCGCGCTGGCGCTCGCTCTCGGTTTTCTCGAAAGCCTTTTGCCGCCAATGCCGTTTTTGCCGCCGGGTGCCAAACCGGGTTTTTCAAATATAATAACAATGTTTGCCGCGGGCAGCATCGGCTTGCCGTCGGCTTTGGCGATTGCCGCGGTCAAGGGTTGCTTTGCCTTTGTGACAAGGGGCTTCACGGCGGGAATCATGAGCCTTTCGGGCGGAATTTTTTCCGCGCTCGCGATGTATCTTCTTTTGCGGCATGCAAACAAAATTTTCGGGCTTATCGGAATTTCCGTTTTAAGCGCGCTGTGCCACAACATCGGCCAGCTTTTTGCCGCGATTTTTATAACGGGCACGGCAAGCATAGCATATTATGCCCCCGCTCTTGCGGTTTTCGGCATAGCAACGGGCGCGGTGACGGGCATTATCTTCAAAGCGGTCATGCCCGCGCTTGAAAAAATTAAAAAACATTTCCATTTTTAATAAACACAAGGAGGACAAAATTATGACCCACAAGGTTGACGGCGTTTTGAGAGCCGTCAAAAAGGTCCGCGGCGGTGTTAAGGTTGACCACCACAAAAACACAGCCGAATCGGAGGTTGTAAGAATCCCTACCCCGTCAAAAGTAACAATCCCAATGCAGCAGCATATCGGTGCGCCTTGCGAGCCGCTTGTTAAGGTTGGCGACGAGGTTGCTGTAGGTCAGCTTATCGGTGACACGGATAAATTCGTCAGCGCGCCCATTCACGCATCTGTTTCGGGCACGGTAACGGCTGTCGGCGACGTTAAGCTGCCCAACGGCGTTATGTCAAAGGCGGTTACCATTGAATCAGACGGCGAAATGAGGCTTTGGGACGGCATTGAGCCCCCTCATGTTGAAACACGCGAGGATTTTATTAAGGCGGTCAGGGCATCGGGTCTTGTCGGCCTTGGCGGTGCGGGCTTCCCGACCCACATAAAGCTCAACTTCCCCGCCGACAAAAACATTGACACCCTTGTTATCAATGCCGCGGAGTGCGAGCCCTACATAACGGTTGACTATCGCGAATGCATGGAAAATTCATGGGATATTCTTTCAAGCGTTTACACCCTTAAAGATATTCTCGGCTTCAAAAAGGTTGTTATTGCCGCAGAGGATAACAAACCCGAGGCTTTCAAGGTGCTCAAAAACATTGCGGACCATAAGGACGACGTTGATGACGAGGTCAAGCTTATGGTTCTTGAATCCAAATATCCCCAGGGCGCGGAAAAAATGATGGTGCAGTCCGCAACCGGCAGAAGAGTGCCGCCCGGAAAGCTGCCCGCCGACGTTGGCTGCGTTGTTATGAACATTGCCTCTGTTGCATTCATCGCGCGCTATCTTAAAACGGGCAAGCCCCTTGTCAGCCGCTCGCTGACGGTTGACGGCTCGGCAATCGCAAAGCCCCAAAACGTAAGAGTTCCCGTCGGAACAAATATCGGCGATATCATTGATTTTTGCGGCGGCTTCAAGGCAGAGCCCTGCAAAATCTTAACCGGCGGCCCGATGATGGGCCTTGCCATAGTCGGAACGGATTTGCCCGTTCTCAAGCAAAACAACGCAATCCTTGCTTTTTCAAAGGACGATGCCGTGCTCAAGCCCGAAAAGGACTGCATCCGCTGCGGCAGATGCGCTGCAGCATGCCCAATGAGCCTTATGCCCACCAACATCGTAAGGGCTGCAAATGCAAAGGACACAGAATCCCTTAAACAGCTCGGTATCATGGTTTGCATGGAGTGCGGAAGCTGCGCGTTTGCATGCCCCGCAGGCAAGCCCCTTGTTCAGCACATGCGTCTTGCAAAGGCAATTTTGAGAGAGGAGGGCAATAAATAATGGTTGACGGAAAAAAGCTTGTTGTCAGCGCATCGCCCCATTTGCGCACAAAGGACACGACAACAAGAATAATGCTTGATGTTATAATTGCTCTCATGCCCGCTTTCGGCGCGGCGATAGCAATTTTCGGCCCGAGAGTAATTGCCGTTACGGCAACAACGGTTATAACAGCCGTGCTTTCGGAATTTGTTTCAAGAAAAGTTATGAAGCGCCACAACACTCTCGGCGATTTGAGCGCTGTTGTGACGGGTCTTATCCTTGCATTCAACCTGCCCGTGAGCATCCCTCTGTGGATGGCGGCAATCGGCAGCTTTTTTGCAATAGTTGTTGTTAAGCAGATGTTCGGCGGCATCGGTCAGAACTTTGCAAACCCCGCAATCGCCGCAAGAATTTTCCTGCTTATCTCGTTCGGTCAGGCAATGGGCAGCTGGACTGCTCCGCTTTCATGGAAAACGGACGCTGTTTCAACCGCAACCCCGCTTGCAATCATCGGCGGCGAGTCAACAGAGGCTCTGCCCTCGCTCGTTGACATGCTTCTGGGCGTCAGAGGCGGCTGCATCGGTGAAACCTGCTCGCTTGCGCTCATCATCGGCGGCATTTACCTTATCGCAAGAAAGGTTATTTCCGCAAAAATTCCCCTTGCTTATATCGGCACGGTTGCCGTTATCATGCTCATCGCAGGCAAGTTTGACCTTGAGTTCCTTGCATATCAGCTTATGGGCGGCGGCTTGCTCCTCGGCGCATTCTTTATGGCTACCGACTATTCAACAAGCCCCATCAAATCCAATGCAAAGATTGTTTTCGGCATCGGCTGCGGACTTCTGACCTGCGTTATCAGGCTTTTCGCTTCGCTCCCCGAAGGCGTATCCTTTGCAATCCTTATCATGAATCTTCTTGTTCCTCATATCGAAACAATTATGGCTCCCAAGCCCTTCGGCACGGTTAAGGAAAAGAAGTCAAAGAGAAAGGAGGCTGAGGCAAAATGAAAAGCTTAAAGGAATATCTTGTTCCCACAGTCACACTTTTTGTTATCTGCCTTGTTGCAACCTTTCTTCTCGGTCTGACAAACTCCGTTACCGCTCCGATTATCGCAGACCTTGCGCTTGAAACCGAGAAAAAATCAAGACAGATTGTTTTTGCCGACGCCGCAAGCTTCGGCGAAGCTGTTGTTCTTGAGGACGGCACAAGCGTTGTTGCCGCTCTTGACGAAGCGGGCAACGAAATCGGCCACGTTGTTGTTAACGTTGCAAAGGGCTACGGCGGCGACATTTCCGTTATGACGGGTGTTGATGCAAGCGGCAAGGTTACGGGCGTTAACATTCTTTCACATGCCGAAACCGCGGGTCTCGGCGCAAACGCAACAACAGACAGCTTCCGCTCACAGTTTGTGGGTCTTATTAACGGCATCACCGTTTCAAAGGACAAAGCGGGAGATAATTCGATAGACGCTCTTACGGGTGCAACAATCACCTCAAGAGCGGTGGTTAACGCGGTTAATGCCGCAATAGAAGCAGCGGGAGGTGAGAACATTGGCTGAAAAGAAATCGCTCGGTAAAGAATTTACCAAAGGTCTTATTGCCGAAAACCCCGTTTTCCGTCTTGTTCTCGGCACCTGCCCCACCCTTGCAACCTCAACAAGCGTTGTTAACGCGCTGGGCATGGGCATTTCCGCAATGATAGTTCTCGTTTGCTCCAACATCGTTATTTCTCTTTTGAGAAAGGTTATCCCCTCAAAGGTGCGCATCCCCGCATACATTGTTGTTATTGCATCGTTTGTTACGATAGTTCAGATGATAGTTAAGGCGTTTGTTCCCGCGCTTGACGCGGCATTGGGCGTTTTCCTGCCCCTTATCGTTGTTAACTGCATCATTCTCGGCAGAGAGGAAGCCTTTGCGGGCAAAAACTCCGTTATCGCTTCGGCGGTTGACGGGCTCGGCATGGGCGTTGGCTTCACAATCGCTCTTTGCCTTATGGCTTCTGTCAGAGAAGTTCTCGGCGCGGGCACCTTCCTTGCAGGCGCACAGAATCTTCTCGTGCTCTTCGGTGACAATGTTCTGAACGGATTTAACGGATTTACACTTCCCTGGACAGAGTATCTCACACCGATGACCGTATTTATTCTTGCACCCGGCGGCTTCCTGACATTCGGCTTGCTCATGGCATGCGCCAACAAGCTGGCTGAAAAGAAAGGCAAGCCCAGAGCGGGTCTGGGCGGCTGTCAGGCATGCCCGATGGCTAAAAACTGCGCACTTCTTGCAGAAGGCAAGGAATGCAAATCCGAAGAAAAGAAGGAGGAGGCAACAGTATGAAAATAGCTATGTCAATTCTCCTTACGGCAATTCTTACCGAAAACTTTGTTCTTTGCAAATTCCTCGGTATCTGCCCGTTCCTCGGCGTTTCAAAGAAGCTCAACACGGCGGTCGGCATGTCCGCGGCGGTTATCTTTGTTATGGCTCTTGCAACGGGAGTAACCTACCCCATCAACAAGTATCTGCTTGTTGCAAACGGCCTTGATTATCTTCAGACCATCGTTTTTATTCTTGTTATTGCGGCACTCGTTCAGCTTGTTGAGCTTATTCTCAAAAAGTTTATGCCCCCGCTTTACAATGCGCTGGGCATTTATCTGCCGCTCATCACAACAAACTGCGCTGTTCTCGGCGTTGTTCTTCTCAACATCACAAAGGAATATAACTTTGCGCAGTCCATGCTCAACAGCGTTGGCGCGGGCGTCGGCTTCATGCTTGCAATGGTTATTTTCTCAGGTGTTCGCAGCAGGCTCGAATGCGCGGATATCCCAAAATTTCTGCAGGGTCTTCCCATTGTTCTGATTGCGGCATCAATCGTTTCGCTTTCGTTCATGGGCTTCACAGGCCTTGTTGACGGCATTTTCGGTTAAGGAGGTAGCGGAATGAATCCTATTTTAATTGCTGTTATTATCGTTTCCGCTATCGGTCTTATCGCGGGCCTCGGTCTTTCAATCGCATCCAAGATTTTCGCCGTGCCCGTTGATGAAAAAGCGGAGCAAATCAGAGAATGTCTGCCCGGTGCCAACTGCGGCGCATGCGGCTTTTCGGGCTGTGACGGCTATGCCGCCGCCCTTTCAAAAGGCGAAACAACAGACACCGCGCTTTGCGCCCCCGGCGGCAACGACACCGCAAAGGCTATCGGCGCAATAACCGGCCTTGCCGCGGGCGAGGTTAAGCCCATGGCGGCTGTTGTGCTTTGCCAGGGTCACAACGTAAACGCGGCAACAAAGCTCGAATATCAGGGCGTTCAAAGCTGCCGCATGGCTTCGCAGATTTTCGGCGGACCCAAGGAATGCATCTACGGCTGCATCGGCTTTGGTGACTGCATGGCGGTTTGCGAATATGATGCTATCAGCATTTGCGACGGCATCGCAAGAATTAACCCATATATGTGCAAGGCGTGCAAAATGTGCGTCAAGACATGCCCCAAGGGTCTTATTGAAATGATGCCGCTTGAAGAAACAAAAGCGGCTGTGCTTTGCAAAAACCACGACAAGGGCGCGGTTACCCGCAAGGAATGCACCGCGGGCTGTATCGGCTGCATGAAGTGCGTTAAGGCTTGCGAAGCGGGCGCCGTAACGATTGACCGCTTCTGCGCAAAGGTTGACTATGAAAAATGCACAGGCTGCGGCGCATGCCACGAGGTTTGCCCCGTCGGAGCAATAGATGTTATAAGCTTGGTTACAAAATAAACAAAAAAATAAAGGCTGTTTCACTTTTGTGTGAAACAGCCTTTTTGTTATTTTATCAAATCATTCTTTTTAATGAAATCAATCGTTTCGTCAACGGTTGTGAAAGCAAGGGCAACGCTTGTGTCGGCGGCGCCGTAATAGATTGCGATTTTGCCCGTTTCGCTGTCCGCAAGTGCGGCGCAGGGGAAAACTACGTTGGGCACATCGCCTACGCACTCATAAAGCTCATGCGGCGCAAGCAGGAAGCAGTCCGCTCTGTGGAGCACCTTCCACGGCTCGTTTTTGTCAAGTATTGCCGCGCCCATTGCATAGGTGAAGCCGTTGCAGCTTGTGAGCACGCCGTGATAAAACATAAGCCAGCCCTCGTCGGTTTCAATGGGTGTTGGTCCCGCGCCGACCTTGGTCATTTCCCAATTCTTTTGCGGCGACATAACAAAGCGGTGCTTGCCCCAATAGGTCAAATCCTTGCTGTGACTCAAAAAGATATCGCCGTAGGGGGTGTGCCCTCTGTCGCAGGGGCGGATAAGAAGCACATATTCATCGTTTATTTTTCTGGGGAAGAGCACGCCGTTTCTTGCAACGGGATAGCACGCATCCTCAAGCTGCACCCACTCCTTGAAATCCGTTGTGTATGCAATGCCGATTGTTGTGCCATGAGGGGTAAGGTTAACCCATGAAAGATAATATTTGCTGTCAATGAGGCAGAGTCGGGGGTCGTAGCCCCTGAAAATAACTTTTTCTTCAAGCTCCCAATTAATTGCATCCTTGCTGTAGCCGACAACAAGAGTGTGGTCGCGGCTCATAACATCAACCCTGAAAACGCCCGCAAAGCCGTCACCGTAGGGAACAACGGCGGAGTTGAAAATGCTGTTTGCCATATAGAGGTTATCCCTTGTGATGATTGGGTTGCCGCTGTAGCGCCAAACGGGGTATTTATAGCCCTCGGGCTTATCCTGCCAAGGGATGTTGGGGATTTTTTCGCCGATAATCTTCGCCATAATTATTCCTCTTTTCATTTAATATGTCTCATTTGGTCAACGTCCTGCCATTTAACCTCAAAGCCCGCTCCGTGAGAGCAGAAAACAGAGGATGACGGATTTTCCAAATCGCGTTCTTTTTGATATCCGATTTTTTCGATTATTTCCTGCGCATTGTGGCACGGTCTGTAGCCGTTTTCGCGCAGAGAAATGACGCCCTTGCCGCCCGTGTAGGAAATAACCTCCTCGGGGTAATCCATGAATTTTGAAACGGGACCGCAGCCGCGGATAATCACCTCGGTTTCGGTCATTTCGGGCGGGTCAAATTCGCCGCAAAGCCGCTGAATATCGGAAACCGCTCTGCCGAATGCGCCCGACGGCACACGCAGGGTGAATGCATAATACGGCTCAAGCAAAATATTCTCCGCCTTTTCAAGACCCTGGCGTATTGCGCGGTAGGTGGCTTCGCGGAAGTCGCCGCCCTCGGTGTGTTTGAGGTGGGAGCGGCCCGCGGTGAGCACAATATTGACATCCGTCAGCGGTGAGCCCGTGAGAATGCCGACATGCTCTTTTTCGAGAATATGGGTGATAACAAGGTTTTGGAAGTTGGAATCCAGAACCTCAAGGCTGCATTCGCTTTTGGCGGTTATGCCGCTGCCGCGCGGGGCGGGCTCAATGCGCACCTGCGTTTCGGCATAATGGCGCAGGGGCTCATAGTGGCCGTAGCCCATAACGGGCGATGCAACCGTTTCTTTATAAAGTATGCGGCAGGTGCCGAAATCAATCGCCATTGAAAAACGCTCCTCAACAAGCGATTTGAGAATTTCAAGCTGAATTCTGCCCATAACCTGAATCTGAATTTGTTCCTCGTTTGAAAAATTGCATATACGCACGGAAAGCTCGGGCAATTCCTCGCCGAGAATGCAGAGTTTTTTGTATGCCGTGTGGATGTCAACACCATCGGGCAGGATAACCTGCGCGGCAAGCAGAGGTTTAAGCTTGGGCGGTTTATCGGATTTGAGTCCCCCGCCGCCGAGAATTTCACCGGGATATGTGCCGCAAAGACCCGCTACGGCGCAAACGCTGCCCGCCGAAACCTCTTTAACCGTTTCAAACTTTTCGCCCGAATAAACGCGGATTTGGTCGATTTTTTCTTCTCCGAGCGGCATTTTGACCGAAAGCGCACCGCCCGTTACCTTTAAAAAGCTCAAACGGTTGCCCTGATTATCGTGAAGTATTTTATAGACCCGAGCACCGAAAGCCGCGGGATATTCCTTGCAAACGGTGTATTTTTGAAGCGCATCAAGCAGCAAATCAACGCCGATATCCTGCAGCGCGGAGCCGAAAAAGCAGGGAAAAATATCTCTTTGATAAACGGCGTCGGAAATGCTCCGTTGCCAAAACATTTCATCATCACAGCCGTCAACAAAAGCATTGAGCATTTCCTCGCTTGCCATGGAGGCTTCTTCGAGCAAGGCGGATTTTTCTTGAGTAAAGTCAATGCATTCTTCGCCCAAACGCGCTTTAAGCTCGGCAAGCAGAGCGGTTTTGTCAAGCCCGTCTCTGTCCATTTTATTGACGAAAACAAAAACGGGGATATTGTATTCTTTGAGAAGCGACCATATCGTTTCCGTGTGGCTCTGCACCCCGCCTGCGCCGTCAATAACGAGCACGGCATAATCCAGAATGCCGAGAGTGCGCTCCATTTCGGCGGAAAAATCAACGTGACCCGGGGTGTCAACAAGCGTAAAATTCTTTTCGCCGAGTGTGAACGGATTCTGCTTTGAAAAAATCGTTATGCCTCGGCTTCGCTCCAGCTCATGCGAATCAAACCAAGAATCTTTTTTGTCAACACGCCCGAGCCGACGGATTGCGCCCGCTCTGTAAAGAACGGCCTCCGTCAGCGTAGTTTTGCCCGCGTCAACATGGGCAAGTATTCCGATTATACTTTCGTTCGACTTAATCATAAACACATTATATCAGAATTAATTCAATATGGCAACAAAAAGGGGATGCAAAAAAGCGCAGACCGCATAAAACAATATAAATGGAGGGGTTCAACAGTGTTGAACCCCTCTAAATTGTACGGACAGCGCAAAAATCAAAGCACCGCGGCGAGGGCAAGCATAAGAATTGTTTTTTCAAGGATTTCGCCGAAATCGGTCAGGGGAAGCGGGTTTTCGCCCTTGCCGATTTCAACGGTAAAGGCGGGTCTGTTAAAATATTCGATAAACCAATCCTTAAAGCCTCCGTGCGATGCAAGCCCGCTGTTTTCAACAAGCGTGTAGCCGCTTGCGGCTGCAAAAATGCGGGCAAGCCGTTCGCCTCGGGGCGGTTTTTTTTCGCCGTATTCCCAAAAAATTTCCTCTCCCTGGCTGTGAAGTGCCATTGCCATGCGCGGCTTTATCAGCTTGGAATAATTAACAATCGCCTTGGATTCGGGCTCGCTTTCGGGCATATATCCGCCGTATCTTCGCGGCGAAGGGGCAAGAATGCCGCTGTCAATCTCCATTTCGCGCAGTTTTTGCCAGCCCGCATCAAAATTGTGGTTGATATCCACTCCGCGCGCGTTGGCGCTCCATTTTTCGCTTGATGCGGCGCAGATTCTTTGATAGCTTTCGGCGTATTTTCCCGCGCCGTCAACGCCGTTAATCGCTATCTGGACTCCGTCGGGGTTAACGCACGGAACAATTACAACGCCTTTGCCGAAGCACGCGGGGTCAATGCCCCAAATCGGCATTTTCCGCGTCCTTGCGATAAGCAGGGTTTCGGCAAAGCGCAGGGCAAGCAGGCATGTCAGCCATTCCTGCCCGTGGAAGCCCGCCGCAATCAGAAGCGGGTTTTCGTCCCTGCCGATTGAGAGGGCGTATATCCCCCTTTGGCACAGCGACCTGCCTATAAGGCGCACGCCGAGAAACGGATATGCTTTTTTTAGCGAAAAAATCATTTTTCTTTGATTTTCGGCTGTCATTACAGCGGGATTTGTGATATAATTCATGGTATCACCTCAAAAAATTATATTCACAAAATTTTCAAATAAAACCAACGGAGGAAGCATCATGGAGCTTTTTGAAAAAACGGTTGAAAAAAATTATGTATATGAGGGCAAAATAATCAACGTGCGCCGCGACAAGGCGGAGCTTCACAACGGCAAGCCCTGCATCCGCGAGGTTGTTGAACATAACGGCGGTGTTTGCGTTGCCGCGCTGACGGACGAGGGCGAGCTGATTTTCGTGCGCCAATTCAGATATCCGTATATGGAGGTTATTCTTGAGCTTCCCGCAGGCAAGCTTGAAAAGGGCGAGGACCCCTTTGAGGCGGGCAAACGCGAGCTTGAGGAAGAAACGGGCACGGTTGCGGGCAAATACTACGACCTCGGCAAATTTTATCCGACCCCCGGCTACTGCGGCGAAATCATTCATCTTTATGCCGCAAGCGAATTAAAAGCAACATGCATGAACCCCGACGAGGACGAATTCCTTGAAGTTGAAAAAATTCCCGTTGAAAAAGCGGTTGACATGGTTCTGAACGGCGAAATCCCCGACGGCAAAACCCAGACTCTTATATTGCGCGTTGCGGAAATGCTGCGCCGCGGCATTATTGAGGGGGGCAAGGCATGAAAAAAATAATTCTTGCGTCCTCATCGCCCCGCCGCAGGGAGCTTTTACAGACCGCGGGGCTGGAGTTTGAAATTGACGTTAAGGAAGTTGACGAGAGCATACCCGAGGGCACTCTGCCCGCCGAAGCCGCAAAAATAACCGCAGCCAAAAAGGCGGCGGCTGTTGCGGGAACACATAAAAATGATATTGTTATCGGCGCGGACACCATTGTTGTTGCGGGCGGAAAAATACTCGGCAAGCCCAAGGACGAAGCCGATGCCGAAGCGATGCTCAAAATGCTTTCGGGCATTGAGCATGAGGTTATAACAGGCGTTTGCATTTTATGCGGTGAAAATTCCCAGAGCTTTGCACAAATAAGCAAGGTTAAATTTTATGACCTTACAGACGACGAAATCAAAAGCTATGTTGCAACCCGCGAGCCGATGGACAAGGCTGGAGCTTACGGCATTCAGGGGCGCGGCTGCACCCTTGTTGAGCGCATAGAGGGCGATTATTTCAACATTGTCGGTCTGCCCGTTGCAGAGGTTTACAGAAGAATAAACAAACTGAAATGACAAAAGGGGCTGTTAAAACAGCCCCTTCTTTTGTCTTATAATCAGCCGATAAAGCCGGCAAGCTTTTCAAAAGCCTCGATAATTGCGGCGAAGCCGCCGTTTGCCATTTCGATAAAGCCTGACATATCCGCACCGGTAAGCTCGGAAATAAGCGTTGCCAGATAAAGCGGAATATCGCTGAGAATTGCAATAAATGCCATATTAAATACCTCCCGTTTTATTTGATTATATTATATCATTTGATATTGTTCCGTTCAATGGGAAAAATAAGGCATTTGACTGATAAAATTACTGCTTTCTTACGTCGCCGCAGCAGTTTTTATACTTTTTGCCGCTTCCGCAGGGGCAGGGGTCATTGGGGCGCGCCTTTTCTTTCTTCCTGACGGGTTGTTTCTTGTCGCTGCCGTCAGTCGAACCGCTTGTTGCGGTTATTTTAGCAGTCTGCTCGCGCTTTGTATCCTCCTGGCTCTTAATCATAACAGTCAGAATCTGTCTTGCGGTATCCTCACGGATAGCCTCGTTCATGCCGTCAAACATATCGGAGCCGACATTTCTGTAAGCAACAACGGGGTCGGTCTGGCCGTATGCGCGCAGTCCGATTCCGCGGCGAAGCTGGTCCATGGCATCGATATGGTCCATCCACTGTCTGTCAACATTGCGCAGAAGAATCATCTTTTCGAGGTCACGCATAACGGGAACGCCGCTTTCGTTAACTCCGAAAAGCTCTTCGCGGGCTTCATAGCTCTTATGCGCTCTGTCAAGAAGCATTTCGCGGGCATCTTCCTTGTCGAAGCCGTCGGTGAAATCGTCCTCTTTTGTCAACCAGCCCTTGAACTTGTCGCGAAGTCCGTCAATATTCCAATCGCTCTTGGAAACGCTGTCGGAGCAGAAGAAATCAACCGCATCGTTGATGCTGCCGTCAATCATTCTTGTGATAACGGGTTTAAGCTCCTCGCCGTCAAGCACCTGGTTGCGCTGCCTGTAGATAAGCTCTCTCTGGCGGTTCATAACGTCGTCATACTGAAGAACGCTCTTTCTTATGGCAAAGTTTCTGCCCTCAATCTTCTTTTGGGCGCTCTCGATTGTGTTGGTTATCATCTTTGCCTCAATGGGCATATCCTCGGGGGTTTTGAGGGTATTCATGATGTTTGTTATTCTTTCGCCGCCGAAAAGACGCATAAGGTCATCATCCAGCGAAAGGAAGAAACGGCTTGCGCCGGGGTCGCCCTGACGGCCTGCACGTCCGCGGAGCTGGTTATCGATTCGTCTGGATTCATGGCGCTCCGTGCCGATTATGAACAGACCGCCCGCCGCGCGGACTCTCTCCGCCTCGGGTGCAATTTCATCGTCATATTTCTTTTCCAGAGCGGAATACTGCGCTCTGGCATTGAGAATTTCTTCGTTATCCGTTTCCGCAAAGCCCGTTGCCTCGGCAATAAGCTCCTCGGAATAGCCCATTCTGCGAAGCTCGGATTTTGCAAGGTATTCGGAGTTACCGCCAAGCTTGATGTCCGTGCCGCGGCCCGCCATGTTGGTGGCGATTGTTACGGCGTTTTCCTTGCCCGCCTGAGCAACGATTTCAGCTTCTTTTTCGTGATATTTTGCGTTAAGCACCTCGTGCTTGATGCCCCTCTTTTTAAGAAGCATGCTCAGAAGCTCTGATTTTTCAATCGAAACCGTGCCCACAAGCACGGGCTGACCCTTTGCATGGCATTCCTCGATTGTCTGAATAACGGCAAGGTACTTTGCCTTTTCGGTTTTATAAACAACGTCGGGCAAATCGTTTCTTATCATGGGCTTGTTGGTGGGGATTTCGATAACATCAAGGTTATAAATCTGGTTGAATTCGGTTTCCTCGGTCATCGCCGTACCCGTCATGCCCGAAAGCTTTTTGTAAAGACGGAAATAGTTCTGGAAGGTTATGGTTGCAAGAGTTTTGCTCTCATGCTCAACGTTAACGTTTTCCTTGGCTTCGATTGCCTGGTGCAAGCCCTCGTTATAACGCCTGCCCATCATGATACGGCCCGTAAATTCGTCAACGATAAGCACCTGATTATCCTTAACAACATAGTCAACGTCGCGGCGCATAACGCCGATTGCCTTGATTGCCTGATTGATATGGTGCTGAATGGTCATGTTTTCGGCATCCATGAGGTTTTCGAGGTTGAAGAAAGCCTCTGCCTTTGCAACGCCGCTCTTTGTGAGGGTTGCGGTTTTTGCCTTTTCGTCAACAACATAGTCGCAGGATTCGTCAACAAGGTCGTCAACCTCTTCCTTGGACTGCACTTCCTTGATTCTTGTGCATTTAAGAGAAAGGGCAAAGCGGTTTGCCATTTTATAAAGGTCGGTGGACTTTTCGCCTCTGCCGGAAATAATAAGCGGAGTTCTCGCTTCGTCGATAAGAATGGAGTCCACCTCGTCAACAACGGCAAAATTATGGCCTCTCTGCACCTTGTGCTCCTTGTAAACCACCATGTTGTCACGCAGGTAGTCAAAGCCCATTTCATTGTTGGTGCCGTAGGTGATATCCGCGGCATAGGCTTCTTTTCTTTCGGCATTCTCTTTTTCGTGAATAATAAGACCGACGGAAAGACCCATGAAGCGATAGACCTTGCCCATCCACTCGCTGTCGCGGCGGGCAAGATAGTCGTTGACCGTAACGATATGAACGCCGTCACCCGTGAGAGCGTTAAGGTATGCGGGCAGGGTAGCAACAAGGGTTTTGCCCTCGCCCGTTCTCATTTCGGCAATTCTGCCCTGATGCAGAATAATGCCGCCGATAATCTGAACGGGGAAATGCTTAAGCCCGATGACACGCCACGATGCCTCGCGGCAGGCGGCAAATGCCTCGGGAAGAATATCGTCCAGCGTTTCGCCGTTTGCAAGTCGCTGTTTAAATTCGGGAGTTTTTGCCTGAAGCTGCTCATCAGTCAGCTTCGAAAACTCCTCCTCAAGGGCAAGCACCTTGTCGCAAAGCGGACGGACACGCTTAACCTCTTTTTTTGAGTAGTCGCCGAAAATTTTTGTTAAAAGACCCATAATACACCTCTGTATGATTAATTCGTAATTCGGAATTATTTTTTTATTAAACAAAATTAAAAAAATTTCAAAATTTGTAGGGGCGGATATTATCCGCCCGTTCGGGGAATCTGCTGTTTTTTCGGGCGGCTTATAGCCGCCCCTACCCGATATCGGGCTGTTTCAGGAGTTCAATTATAAATCGCTATTGTAAAATTTATTTGTTTATGGTAATATTTCTACAGATTAAAATAAGGAGCGTTTTGCCATGCCTAAAAGAGAAGATTATATTTCGTGGGACGAATATTTCATGGGTATCGCCATGCTTTCATCCTATCGCAGCAAGGACCCCAACACACAGGTCGGCGCCTGCATCGTTAACGACCGCAACAAAATAATGTCCGTCGGCTACAACGGTTTCCCTCTCGGCTGCAGCGACGATGAATTCCCCTGGGAAAGAACGGGCGAAATGTATGACACAAAATATCCCTATGTCTGCCACGCCGAGCTTAATGCAATTCTCAACAGCAGAGGCTCAAACCTCGAGGGCTGCAAAATTTATGTTGCTCTTTTTCCCTGCAACGAATGCGCAAAAGCCATCATTCAGTGCGGAATAAAAGAGGTTGTTTATATTTCGGATAAATATGCCGACACTCCCGGCACAAGAGCTTCAAAAAGAATGTTTGACTCTGCGGGAATAAAATATACTCAGCTCAAACCCAAAAGACAGGAGCTGACGGTGGATTTCAGGGAAGAAAATGTGTAAGAAATGTGTGGCGGGGGCTTGCTCCCGCCGTTTTTAGTGAAGAGTGAATAATGAAAAGTGAAAAGTTAAGGATAGGCTCCGCCTATGACCGATTTTATAGTCACACTCGTATAAAACGGGTACGGGCAGAGCCCGTCATTAACTTTTAACTCTTCACTTTTAATTTTTCACTAAAAAGTATAAACAACCGAGCCAACTTTCGCTCCGCTTGCATCAAGCGCTCTTACACTCATAACGCTTGAATTATCAAGCCAAACGAAGTCCGCGCTTTCGGAATAGAGCATAGGCTCGTTATAGATAACGGGGTCTGCGGAGCCGTCAGCCGTGCAGTAAATCAAGGTCTGAACCATTGCTCCGTTGCTGTTTGCCTTGCCGAGGGTTGCAAAAACAGCCTTTGAGCCGTCGGGGCTGATTGAGAAAACGTCAGCCAAAGTAATATCAATATCTTTAAGAGTCTTAACTGCGCCGGTCATAAGGTCGGTCAGCTCAAGGCTCTTTTTGTTTACCAGATATTTGCCGCACTGCATATATTGGGTGAAATAATCGCCCTCAAATTTGACCGTCACCTGCTCGCCCGAGCCGTTGTTGACGATGCTGACAAAGCCGTTTTCAGCTTTTTTGAGGTAGTGCATTCCGCTCTCGTCGTTGACAAACCACAGTCCGATAATATCCTTAACAACGATTTTCGGGCGGTATGCGTTTGAAAGCTCCATAACGTCGGCTCGTCTGCCCTTGTCGCTTTCGTTATAATATCTTGAAGAAAGAAAATATTTCGCATTGCCGAGATTTGCAATGAAATCCTCGGTCAAAAGAGTCCAATCCTGCCTGAAGGAGCCGTTTTTGTCGATAAGGCGGGTGTTGTTTGAAACATAGGTTGATGCCTTGCCGCTTGCAAGGTCAAAATTATAAATTTCGGAATAAAGCTTGTCTGCCTTGTAGAAATTATCCTTATCAAAATCGGCAAGAAGAAGATATCCGCCGCCGTAGCCCGCGGGCTTCATTGTGAGCTTAACAAATGCATAGGCATAAACGTCAACATCCGCGCTCATGTCGGCGGTGAATACGCCGTAGCCGCATACCTTGCCGTCTTTTTCAATATAATTAACCATAACGGGGATTTTCTCGTATGTTGCGGCAAGGGTTGTTTTAATCTGCTTAACGGCAAGAGAGCTTGCCTGCATCTGACCGCCCGCGTATTCAAAGAAATTAACCCTGCCGTCAAGAGAAGCGGTGAAATAAACGCCGTCAAAATCCGTGGGCAGATAAACCTCGCCGTTTGCGCCCTTAACGGAAAGAGCGGTGTTCAGGGTGTATTCGCTGTTTTCGTAGGAATAAGCAATCGGCATGTTGTTTTCGATTTTCGGGCTGTCGCCTCCGCGGGAAACAAAGAAAACAACGCCCGATATTACCATAACAACCGCAAGAATTATTGAAAGAATTTTTGTGTTCATAAACTTCTCCTTTATTAGTGAAAAGTGAAAAATGAAAAGTGAAAAGTTAAGGATAGGCTCCGCCTATGACCGATTTTTAACTGTGTTCAGTGTTGAAATCAGCATACATTTTAAGCTGTTGCAATTTTGAGTTAACTGCTGAAACTGTTCTGGTAAATATCCCGTTTTTTCAAGAATTATCAGCCAATATTGCGTTTCAGATGCCTCTTTTAGTGCTATTTGCATTTTTGTTATAAAATCAGCTTTACTCACAGCAAAATTCGCTTCATGTATATTGGCTCCAATACTTGTTCCGCTCTTTAAAATCTGCTTTGACATAACAAATTCATTTTTTTGTGATGATAACCATTTACAGTAGTTTACAATTTGTACCGAAAACTCAACAGACTGTTCAACTAACGGACTTGATTTTTTCATCTTTGTTGTCCTTTCGGAAAAGCAAATATATTCGGGTACGGGCAGAGCCCGTCCGAAACTCTTCACTTTTCACTCTTAATTCTTCACTTAAATATCAATCTCAACCTCAACCGGACAATGGTCGGAGCCGAAAATTTGGCTGTGAATTTTTGCGTCTTTTAAGCTTTCTTTTAATCTTTCGGAAACGATGAAATAATCGATTCTCCAACCCGCGTTCTTTGCCCTTGCCGAAAAACGGTAGGACCACCAGCTGTATGCGCCCTCAAGGTCGGGGTAAAAATGGCGGAAGGTGTCAACAAATCCGCTTTCGAGCATTTCGCCGAATTTGCCGCGCTCTTCGTCGGTAAATCCCGGATTTTTGCGGTTGGATTTCGGGTTTTTAAGGTCGATTTCTTTGTGTGCAACGTTCAAATCTCCGCAGAAAATAACAGGCTTTTTCTTATCAAGCTCATTAATATAAGCTCTGAACGCGTCCTCCCACTCCATGCGGTAGTCAAGGCGCACAAGTCCGTCGCGCGAGTTGGGAACATATACCGTTATAAAATAGTAATTTTCAAATTCAAGGGTAATAACTCTTCCCTCGGTGTCATGCTCGGGGATTCCGAGGCCATAGGTGACGGAAAGCGGCTCCTCACGGGTAAAAACCGCCGTGCCCGAATAGCCCTTTTTCTCGGCATAGTTCCAATATTGGTGATAGCCGTCAAGCGCAAGCTCCGCCTGCCCCGCCTGCACCTTTGTTTCCTGCAAACAGAGGATGTCGGCATCAAGCGCATTAAAGCTTTCGTAAAAATCCTTGTTAAGGCACGCTCTTATTCCGTTAACATTCCATGAAACAAATCTTTTAACCGCCATGTCGCATAATCCTCCATTATAGATTTTACTATTATAACATAATTTTTTAATTATGTCACTAATAAATATTAATATTATGTAAACATTCATAAATTTTTGCCTGTATTTTTGGAAGCCTGTTTTTGCTTTTTTACTTGACAAAAATACGAATATAGGGTATTTTTATTATTGATAAAGCGCGGTTTGGCGTGCAAACCGCAAAACAAAACTTTATTTTTCAGGAGGAAAAACCATGAAAAAGCTTCTCGCACTTCTCCTCGCATTTGCAATGTGCTTCGCACTTGTTGCTTGCGGCGGAAACACCGAAGACGAAACAACAACCACAACAGCTCCCGTTGTTGACGACACAACAGAGGCTCCCGTTGTTGATGACACAACAGCAGCAGTTGTTGACGACACAACTCTCGCTGAAGGCGAAACAGCAGCTCCCGCAGCAGACATGACAAAGGCTGAGTTTGTTGCATTCCTTAACGCTGAAACAGCAAAGGCTGCAAAGGGCTCATACAACTACAAGAGAACCTGCGAATACACCGACCCCATCGATGTTGGTGATTCAACAGAAGCTCTTAACAAAGTTATCAAGATGGTTGATGAAAACTCAGACCTCAGCTCAGTTGTAGGCGGTTTCCTCGGTATCGGCACAAAGAAGGGTACATTCCCCAAGGATAAGCCCGATGAGGATTATCAGCTCAGAGCAACAAAGCTTACAGAAGCTGACCTTGGCAACTTCAAGGCTGAAAACGGCGTTTACACCTTCACACTTGCAAACGCTTCCAACCCCAAGAAGACAAACACAACTCCTCTCCACAGATTCACAAACGACTTCATCACTCACGAAGAAGTTGACTCCAGCATTCAGGATACAGCAGGCAGCCTTATCAAGCTTAACAGCACAGATGTTGACTACACAAACATCAAGGTAACAGTTAAGGTTGAAAACGGCAAGATTACAAACCTCAAGTATCAGTACAGCTTTGCTGCTGCTCTTCAGGTTAAGATTCTTGTTGGTAATGTTAACGGCGACGGCGCTGCAGTAACAACCGGCGAATTCTCAAACATCAAATATTAATTTGATATAAAATTAAGAGGCTGTAAAAAAACTAATCGTTTTTTTACAGCCTCTTTTGTTGTTTATTAAAATGTAAATCCGTTCCACGGGTCGGCTGTCAAATCCGGCTTCGCCGAAAAAGAAAGCCTTTCGCCGCTTATGGGGTGGATAAATTCAAGAGTATGTGCAAAAAGTGCAAGGCTTCCGCCGCCGCCGCCGTATCTTCCGTCGCCGTAAAGCGGCATTTTTCTGCTCGAAAACTGCACTCTTATCTGGTGAGTTCTGCCCGTATGGAGCAAAATATCCACCAGCGACAGCCCGCCGTTTTCGCTCATAACCTCATATTCAAGCGATGCTTCGCGCACGCCCCTACGCATACGGTTAACAACGTATGTTTTATTTTTTTGCTTATCTCTGAAAAGCAAATCCTTTAAAACCGCGCTTTTTTCTGCGGGTGAACCCTTAACAACGGCATAATAGCGTTTTTTTATCAGGTTTTGCTCCGCCTGCTTTGAAAGAGCCGCCGCGGATTTTGTGTTTTTGGCATATACCATAAGCCCTGCTGTTTCTCTGTCCAGCCTGTGAACGGGAAAAGCCTCGGCTTTTTCGCCGTTTTCGGCAAAATGCGCGTTGAGGAGCGAAATCATGTCGTTTCCGCTGCCGCTCTGGCTCAAAACCCCTGCCGGCTTTAAGCACACCGCCAAAAACTTATCTTCAAACAATATCGTCATTATCAATCTTTATTTTCATTCTTCTTTCGCTTCGGCGAAGAGCAAATCTTATGTTATCAACAGTCAGCCAAAGCTGGTTTGCAAATTGAAGCGGGTCCTCGCGCATGCCCGTTCTGAACCACTCCGAAATAACGCCGACAAACGCATATTCAAAGAAAGATGCGATAAATTCGATATCTTCATCAGGCACATTCATACCCTCTGCCTGATGCCTTACAACATCAACCACAATGCTCTGCAATGCCTTGTACATATAGTTTTCAAGATAATCATAGCTTCGTGAAGCGCAGATATTGTTAATCTGTTTTTTGTGGCTGTAGGCGGTGTTGGCGACCTTGATAAACGCCGTCACCCATGAAGCTCCGTTTTTCTGGGCTTCAATAACCTCATTGAGCTCCTTTGTAAAAATCTCTTCAAGAAGCTCATAGATATCGCTGTAATAATAATAGAACGTGTTGCGGTTGATATCGCATGCTTCAACGATATCTCTGACAGTAATCCTGTCAAACGGTTTGGTGCCAAGCAGGTCAATAAAGGTGTCGTAAATAAGTTTTTTGGTATCCTTTGCCATTTTTTTCCCTCCGTTTTTTCAAAAAATCTTTTGTCC
>JAZSGU010000005.1:0-20471 GCA_045532895.1 Acutalibacteraceae bacterium
GCGGTTTCTTTTGTTCAAGCAAAGCCCGTGCCCAAAACTGACGAACCGTTTGAAAAATATTTAAACCGTATATAATGAGGTGCAGAATGAACAGTTTTAAACTCGGTCTTTGCAGTGTTACATTCAGAAAACTGAGTGCCGCAAAAGTGGTTGAAATTGCAAAAAAAGCAGGTGTCGGCTATATTGAATGGGGCGGCGATATTCATGTAACAAACACGGAAGAAGCCCGTATAGTTAAATCTATCTGTGATAATGAGGGAATAAAAATCTGTTCTTACGGCAGTTATTACAGAGTCGGCTGCGCAGATAAAAGTAAATGGGAAGAAATATGCCGCATTGCAAAAATAATGAATGTGTCGTCTGTCAGAGTGTGGCTAGGCGATAAGGACAGCGAGGAAACAACGCAGAAGGAATATAACCGTATTCTTGATGACTTGAAAAGCATTTGCAGCGTTGCAAAAAAATATAATCTTCTTGTTTGCCCCGAATGCCATGACAATACATATAACAACAATACCGATGCTTTTTTAAAAATCAGAGAAGAGCTTAATGCGGATAATTTCAAAACATATTTCCAGTCAAGATATTTCAGGTTTGATTATGATATTGACAGGATTGAACGGACTTTTGATTTTATCGAAAATGTTCATGTCAGCTACCGTGATTTGGCAAGAGAACAGCGCTTCAGAAAAAAAGACAGGCATTATCTTGATAAGCTTCTGAAAAAGCTTTTGCGGACGGATTTCGGCGGCGTTGTGCTTGTTGAATTTACAAAAGGCTCAAAAGAAAAGAATTTTATCAAGGATATAAACAAGCTCAAAGCCTATTGAAACGGTGAAGGAGGATTAAAATGAATTTTAATCAGGCAATGGAGGCTTATAAAAAAAGCCCGACAAGCGAAACTCTCAATGAAATTACACAAAAGCTTCTGAACGAAATGACATTAAGAGAAAAGGTTCGCCTTATGCAGGGTCATGCCATGGGAGTTACAATAAAAAACACTCTCACCAAGGGCAGATATTATAACGGTGAGGCTTATCCCGCAGGTGGCTGCAAAAGGCTCGGTATTCCGCCCGTGCTTTTCACCGACGGACCCCGAGGCATTGTTATGGGCAAATGCACCTGTTTCCCCGTTTCCATGCTTCGCGGCGCAACTTTTGACGATGAGCTGGAATATGAAATCGGCAAGGTTTTTGCCAAGGAAGCGAGCGCACTCGGCGCAAACCTTTACGCGGGTGTGTGCATAAATCTTCTGCGGAATCCCATGTGGGGCAGAGCGCAGGAAACCTACGGCGAAGACCCGTTTTTGCTCGGTAAAATGGGAGTTGCGCTGACAAGGGCGATGCAGGAAAACGGAATCATTGCATGCCCCAAGCACTATGCGCTAAACAGCATTGAGGATTTGCGCTTTAAGGTGGATGCAAAAGCAGATGAAAGAACTCTTCACGAGGTTTATCTGCCGCACTTCAAAAAGTGTGTTGATGCGGGCGCAATGTCAATAATGGGCGCTTATAATAAAGTTAACGGCACATACTGCTGTGAAAGCAAAGAGCTCCTGACGGATATTTTAAGAGATAAGTGGGGTTTTGATGGCTTCACTCTTTCGGACTTCTTCTACGGAATTTACGATGCAGTTAAAAGCGTAAAATCGGGAATGGATATGGAAATGCCCTATTATTTCCGATATGCGGTGCTTAATCACAAGCTTAAAAAAGGTGAGCTTACAGAGGCTGACATCAATTTGAGTGCAGGCAGAATTCTTAAAGCGCTCATCAAAACCCTGCCTTCATATAAAAAACAGCCCGAATCCGTTATTTTTTCAAAAGAGCATATCGCTCTTGCAAGAAAAACGGCAGGCAAGGGAACCGTTTTGCTTAAGAATGAAAACAAAACCCTGCCCGTCGCAAGCGGCAAAAAAATTGCGGTAGTCGGAAGATATGCCAACAAAGTTAATGTCGGTGACCATGGCAGCAGCAATGTTTACAGCCCTTATACTGTTACGGCATACGAGGGAATTAAAAACAGGTTCGGTGCGGATAATGTAACGGTTTATAACGGCTGCGATATTCAGAAAGCAGCGCAGACGGTTGAGAATTCGGATTACATAATTGCATGTGTCGGAAGCGACTGGCTTCAGGAGGGCGAATTCCTCGTCAACCTCGGCAATGTTAAAAAGAAGCCCAAAGGCTCGGGCGGCGACAGAGCGGATTTGAGAATTCCTCCCGAGGATATTGAGCTTATAAAATCAATGTCAAAAACCGGCAAAAAGCTTGTTGTTAACATTATGGGCGGCAGTGCGTATGTGATTAAGGAATGGACTGATAAGGCGGATGCAATTCTGTTTTCGTTCTACAGCGGCCTTGAGGGAGGCAACGCTCTTGCCGATATAATAAGCGGTGATGTAACCCCCGGCGGCAAGCTGCCGTTTACAATAGCATATAACGATACGGATTATCCTGCATTTTTGCATATTGCGGATAAAGAGCGCGAAATTGATTACGGCTATTATCACGGCTACACTCTTTTTGATAAAAAGAATATCAAGCCTCAATATCCCTTCGGCTTCGGTCTTTCGTATACCGAATTCGAGCTTTCCGACTGCTCCGCAAAAAAGGACGGCGAAAAAATTACCGTTGAGTTTTCTTTGAAAAATATCGGTGCTGTTTGCGGCGATGAGGTTGTTCAGGCATATGTTTCAAGCCAAAGCAACGCGCAGGACAGACCCGTTAAGCTTCTTAAAGGCTTTAAGCGCATTTCGCTTGCCGCAGGGGAATCGGCAACGGCTGAAATCGAAATACCGATTGATGAAATAAAATTCTATAATCCCGAAAACGGCGAGTGGCAGGCAGACGGTGCATATGCCGTCCTGCTCGGCACAGACAGCGCAAATGCCAAGAAAATCGGCGAAATCGACATTTAAAATTCGGGGTGTGTTATGAAAACAAGCAGGTATTCTCCCGATGCTTTTATGAAAGGCATTTATTCGCAGGTGCTTTCAAAGCCTTATGAAAACATAAACAGTGCGCAGGACGCGCTTGAAATCGGCAAAAAAATAAAAGAGCGTACAAAAGAAATGCTGGGGATTGAAAAAATCCCCGGCAGAATAACGGATTTTGAAATTTTTGCAGAGGGTAAACCGCTGGATTATTCCGAATATACCCTGCAAAAGTATTCTGTGCAAATATGTGAAAATCTCAATATGCTTTTTTATGTTCTCACGCCGAAAAATTTAACCCGCCCCGCATCGGGCGTTGTTGCCCTTTGCGGCCATGGCTATGGTGTAAGGCAGATTCTCAACATTTCTAAAAAAGGCAACAAAAAGCATTTCAATTATTTTGATAATTACCAAAAGAATTTTGCAGTTGAGCTTGCCAAGTGCGGCTGTATTGTGGTTGCTCCCGAGCTTTTCGGCTTCGGCGAAGCAAGGCTTCAAAAGGATTTGATAAAACCGTTTTATATCAGCTCTTGCGACGAGCTTTCGCATCATCTTTTGCCCCACGGTTTAACTGTTGCTGCAATGCGCGTTTATCAGGCGATTGCATGCGCAGATATTCTTTTGAAGCAAAGCAATGTTGATAAGGATAAATTGGGAATAATGGGAATTTCGGGCGGCGGCCTCACCGCGCTGTATGCCTCCGTTATTGATGAGCGCTTCAAAAAAATCGTTATAAGCGGATATGTGAACACGTTTCGTGACAGCATTTTTTCGCGTTGGCACTGCCCCGATAACTATATTCCCGCCATTATGGAAATCGGCGAAATCTATGATTTTGCGTCGTCGCTTGCGCCGAGAGAGCTTTTGATAGAATCTGGAATTAAAGACAAACTTTTTCCCATTGAGGCAAGCAAAGCCGCGCATGAGCAAATCAAAAAGGTTTATTCTGTTACGGGTGCTTCCGATAGGCTTCAGATTGATGTTTTTAACGGCAAGCATTCCGTCAGCGGAAGAAAATCCTTTGAATTTTTGAGTAAGTAAAAAGATGCAGAACGAGTCAGGACCTCCGGCTAAGCCGGAGGTCCTGACTATATTGTTTTATGAGGTCCGCGCTTTTGTTACAGCCCTTTTTTATACTAAAGGTTCAAAATTCACGGCGATATCAGCCGATTTAACATCTTTAAGATGCACGGTAAGCTTCTGAATATCGGAATATTCAGCATCGTATTCATACTTTCCTTTCAAGCCCTCTGCTTTCATAACCGAAAATTCGCCATCGCCCGTAAGAGTTGCTTTCATCTGTTTTCCGTCTATAGTGAGGATTGCCGTTTTTCCGCTGTCAGTGATTTTGATATCTGCCTTTGTGTGCATAAACCAATAAATCTCGCTCGGAACAATGCATTTAACCGTGTCGGTTATTTTCAGGCAGGAATTGTCATAAAGCTCAAATTCTCTCGTAACACCTGTTGCGCCGTTCATTCTGTATGCATCCGTCATGTCAAGAACGGCTTTTCCGCCCGAAGCTGTTTCTTCAAATGATGAAAAATCGCATTCCGCCAAAACATATTGGTCGTCAAGCGTTGCATTCGGATTTATAACAAGCGTATTTTGCCCCTCGGCGCGTTTGCAGTAGTTTTTCCATCTGCCGCCTGCGGGAGTGTTGAGAAAATAATTCGGCGCGTCATAGCTTCCGGGGCCCAATTCCTCTGCCCAACGCTCGCCGAGAGCATCAAAAACAAAGGTACCTATGTCAAGGTCGCCGTGGTTTATGAAATTATAGCCGCCCTTAATCCCTGCAAATGCCGCGTTTTCGTCAAGATATGCGCTTCTCATAAGAACAAGCGTCTGACCGACATCGGATTTCAGATAACTGCAAAGAGGCTCATCGGCAAAATCTGCATTAGCTTCAGAGAATTCTCTGTTATACCAAAGTGATGAAAGAGCGTTCTCCTTGCCCTCGCCGTTTCTTTCCGTGTTTTCGGAAGTGTTCGCAGCAAATTGCCCCGGTGTGTTATTCATCTGATAGCAACTCAGAAGAGGAGAGCCGTATTCGGCTGCATACCAGTGAAGAACGGGGCTGAAGCATTGCTCTGGCTTGTTATCGCCGAAGTTAAACATGCCCGTGGGTGTTGTTATGTAAACGGGGAAAGAGCCAAGCTCTTTGAAGCCGTGGATTTCCGACATTCCGAAATCCGTGCCGAAATAATTTCTTGAAGTTGCGATAAAGAAAACAATGGAGTTCATGCCTGATTGGCAGTAACCGGGGCCCTCTGCATAAACACCGTCGGGGGTAAAGTTTTCAAACGCAATGGGCATGCTTTCATAGCACATAGAAAGGAATTTTGAGGCTTTTTCGGGGTTTTCCTGCGCGAAGGTCATGCACGCAATGCCTATTCCGCTGTAGCATATGCTGTTCCAGTTGTTTTTTGACCAGGTGAACCAATGGTTGTCGTTAAGTGCGGAGTCGATGGCGTATTCCCATGCCGTTGAGGAAAGAAGCGATTTTTGCTCTTCATTCAGATAATCAAAAAACCAGTCATATCCGATTGAAACGGCAAGAGCCATTTCTGCGGTTGCAAGGAAGTGGGAGGTGCACCAATCACTGTAGGAGCAAACATTTTCAAGCTCCGCCCATGCTCTGTCAGCATATTTTTTATCTCCCGTAATCTGCCATGCATAGCCGAGAATAACCATTCGGTTGATAACCTCACGCGAAATGGGCAGAATGCTGTCCTCTTCGTCAAGCACATAGTCCAAAACGGGATATATGTCTGTGTCAAGCAGAGCATCGGCATTGTCGGTTACGAAAAAATAAAGTTTTTTTGTGTAATCCGAAAAAGAATTGTTTTTTACTTCGTTTCGCACCTTATCAAAATCGGATTTATCCGCCAAAACAAACGGGTGACCAATTTGGCTTTGCGTTGCTGCGATTATTTCGTTGAGCTCCGATTCCGACACGGCATTTTTGTTTTTGTTTAAAGAAATATAATCGATTCCAACCTTCACCATGTCGGGGATAACCGCAAAATACGGAACAACATTTGTTATTCCCAAGGTCACAATTAAAACGATTGAAATAACAATTCCGAAAAAAGCTTTTGTTCTTTTCTTCATAAAACCCGCCCTTTATTTATTTGGTTATATAATTATAACATAACGCTTTATAAATTTCTACAGTCAGCCCGGATTTATAATTAAAAATCAAAAAATTCGACGGGATAATGCATCGCCGCGATTTTTATTCCGGCTTTTGAAATAGGTTTTCGAGGCAGCAAAACTGTTTGCTGCAAACTTTATGTTGTATTTCTGACCCTTTCCATAGTATACTATAACTGTTAAACATTAGCAAAAGGGGAGATACGATGAAAGTTTCCGAAATGCCGTATCAGCGAATTACCGTTGAGCAATTCAAAGAGCAGGCTGAAAAGATAATTGCAAAAATCAAGGCGGCAAAATCCGCAGAGGATCTGAAGGCGGCAAGGGATGAATATAACAAAATCAGCGAAGAGGTTGACACAGCCGCATCCCTTGCAAACTGCCGTTTCACACTCAACACAAGGGATGAATTTTACAATGCGGAGATGGATTATTACGATAACGCAATGCCGCTTTTCTCCGAGATTGAGAACGAATACAAAAAGGCGATGCTCGATTCACCCTACAGAGCAGATGCCGAAAAACTCATAAACCCCAGAGTTTTCAAGGGCTTTGAGATGTCGCTCAAAACATTTTCACCCGAAGTAATTGAGGATTTGCAGGCTGAAAACGCACTTGTTACCAAATACTCAAAGTTTATGGGTGAGCTTGCATTTGAGTTTGAGGGCGAAAAAATGCCCCTCTCCGTGTTGAGGGGTAAATTAGAGGATGACAGCCGTGAAGTCCGCAGAAAAGCCGCAGAGGCAATCGGCAGAACGATGGAAGCGAATGCCGATACATTTGACGAAATCTTTGACGGTCTTGTTAAAATCCGCACTCAAATCGCAAGAAAGCTCGGCTATAAAAATTTCGTTGAACTCGGCTATTACAGAATGGGCAGGGTAGACTACGATGAAAAAATGGTTGCCGCATTCCGCAAGAGCGTTGAAACAGATATCGTGCCTGCAGTTGCAGAGCTTAAAGAGAGAATCCGCAACCGTCTTGACCTTGACAAGATAATGTACTATGACGATGCAATAAGCGTTACGGGTGAAATGCCCAGACCTGTCATTGATACACCTGCAATCTTTGAGAATGCACTCAAAATGTATCACGATATGAAGCCCGAAATCGGGGATTTTATGCAAAGAATGTTAGATGCGGAAGCTTTTGATGTTGAAGCCCGTGACGGCAAATTCGGCGGCGGTTACTGCACAACATTCGCCAAATACAAGCAGCCGTTTATCCTTGCAAACTTCAACGGAACAAGCGGAGATATCGACGTCATCACCCACGAATTCGGTCATGCACTTGCGGCGGATTATATGTTCAAATTTGCCGAGCCCGACTATCCCACGGGTATGGAAACTCATGAGTGCCACAGCATGAGCATGGAGTTCCTTTGCTATAAATATATGGATGAATTTTTCGGTGGCAAGGCGGATAAATACCGCTATAAGCACATCGTTGACGCGATTTCGTTTATTCCCTACGGCGTAATTGTTGATGAATTTCAGCATCTTGTTTATGAGAATTCTGACCTCACTCCTGCAGAGCGCAAGTCGGAATATCTAAAGCTCGAAAAGAAATACAGACCCTATCTTTCGTTTGAGGGCATTCCCTATCTTGAGCTTGGCACGCGCTGGCAGTATCAGATGCATATTTTTGAAAGCCCGTTCTATTATATCGATTACTGCATTGCGCAATGTGTTGCTCTCGGATTCCTTGCCCTTTCAAGAGCCGATTTTGAGGATGCGCTCGAGAAATATGTTGATTTCTTAAAGAAAACGGGCGGTATTTCTCTCGGCAAGCTTATTGAGGGCGCGGGTCTGAAATCTCCGTTTGAGGCAAATTCGCTAAACGCAACAGCCGAGAGCGCAGTTAAAATTATTGAGGAACTTGAAAAAGAGGTGTTCACATGCTTGGTTTAATTTCAAAAATAATTTCTGCCGTCATGGCATTCATAATTGCGGTTTTGCCGTTTGGCTCGGCCGAAAGCGAGCCGAAGTGCAGTCCCGAATTTAACGGAACTTTTCTCCAGTCATGGCTGAGCTGCACATGGGACGATGCGCGCTGGCAGACCGAAGTTAAAAATATGCAGGCTGCGGGTGTTGAATATTTGATTTTGCAGGATGTTGCAAATAAGGCATATAAATCCTCGGGCGGTCAATGGACTGTTTATTATGACACGGAGCTTGCGGTTTTTGACGGCGCGGTTAAAAACCCCGACGTTATTGAAGCTGCTTTGCGCAACTGCAAGGATACTGACATAAAGGTATTCATAGGTCTTGCCATGTTCGATGATTTTTGGACAGAGGGCGCAATAACAAGCCAATACGGCGAAATGTGTGCCGTTGCGGCGGATATGACCGAGGAAATCTACGGCAAATATTACTCCCGCTATTCCGAGAATTTTTACGGCTGGTATTTCACACCCGAATTTAACAACGTTTTGACCTGCCAGATAAACATCGGCGGTATGTGTGACGGACTGAACAAAATTATCGACAGCATCAACGCTCTCAACCCCTCGCTGCCGTTGCTTTTAAGCCCATTTTATGCCGAATACCTTGCAGCGGGTCCCGTTGTTACCCTCACAAACCTTGTCAGAATGTTTGATAAAATCAATTTCCGTGACGGCGATATCTTTGCTCCGCAGGACGCGATTGGCGCATTGTGGACAAGCGAAGAAAACCTTGAACGCACATGGAAAATGTATGCCGAAGCGGTCAAAACTGCTGATGCGGATATTAAGCTTTGGGCAAACTGCGAAAACTTTTCGCTCGCCTTTGCCGACACCGCGCTTGACGGGATTTTCACACGACCCGCAACGGAAAATAAGGAGTCGATACCCTCAACGCTTGACCGCTTTGCGTGGCAGATGCAGGTTGCCTCAAAATACGCCGAAAACATAATAACCTTCTCTTACAGCCATTATTACAACCCCGAGCTGGTTAATTCGGCGTATATTGACACATATCTCGACTATGTAAATAACGGCTATGTGCTTGAAACAGAAAAACCTGCAGAGGCAGGGGAGTTTAAAAAGACTGCGGTTGACGGCGGCGTTAACCTGACATGGACGGCTTCAAGCGATAATTTCGGAATTGCTTATTACAGAATTGAGAAAAACGGCGAATTTTTAACGCGCATCGAAGCGTGCTATTCTGCACCTGAGCTTATTTACGGTGATGTCGGCGGCACTCTTTCGGATGAATACACAATCACCGCATACGATGCCGCGGGCAACTGCTCTGCAGCTGTATCGGCGAACACATAATATAAGCACCTATGGTATTCCCCATAGGTGCTTTAGTTATATCCTGTAGCTGTCAAGCGTTGAAGTGACCAAATCGAGAAATGATTTCTCACCGAAAGTGTTAATCTTTAAAAACATTGCCTGACTGCCGCCCGATGTGATAACCGAGGCAAAAATCTGCCCATCGGTTTCAAGCAAAGTGAAATTAAGGCTTACTCTGTTGCCGCCCGTGTAGCTGTAGCGCTCATAAACGCGTACGGCGCAGCGTGTGCCGCCAACTGAAAAATCGCTGCTGTCCTCAAGCGAAGCGGAAGAGCTGTTGTTCATTATTGCGCTGTCAACCGCATCGAGTATTTCGGCAAAATTGCCGTGAAGCTGTGCTTCATATTTAGCCATAAAATCACTCCTTCTCGTTTATAATTTAATTATACCATATAAGGGCGGTTAATGCAACCAAAAAGCGCAGGGCAGTAAACCCCGCGCTTTTAGTGAATTAACCGAAATATCTCTCAAGAAGACCCTGGAATGCCTTGCCGTGTCTTGCTTCGTCACGAGCCATTTCATGAACGGTGTCATGGATAGCATCAAGACCCTGCTCTTTGGCCATCTTTGCAAGCTCAAACTTACCTGCGGTTGCGCCGTTTTCGGCTTCAACTCTCATTTCAAGATTCTTCTTTGTGCTGTCGGTGATAACCTCGCCGAGAAGCTCTGCAAACTTTGCGGCATGCTCTGCTTCTTCATAAGCAGCCTTTTCCCAATAAAGACCGATTTCGGGGTAGCCTTCGCGGTGAGCAACTCTTGCCATTGCAAGATACATGCCGACCTCGGAGCATTCGCCCTCAAAATTTGCTCTCAAACCGTCGATGATTTCCTGGCTTACGCCCTTTGCAACGCCTACAACGTGCTCGGCTGCCCATGACATTTCACCTTCGGTAACTTCGTTGAACTTTGAAGCGGGGACCTTGCACTGGGGGCAGAATTCGGGAGCCGAATCACCTTCGTGAACATAACCGCAAACTGAGCATACAAACTTTTTCATAACATTTTCCTCCAAAATTTAAAATATTTTTTATTGATTGATTTATTTACTTATCCGCGCTTTTTTGAGCATTCGGAGCAGTAGCCTGTGAATAAAACCGAGTGAGAAATTATTGTTCCGTCAAACACTTTTGCCGCCTTTTCGCATATGCCGCAGTCGTCATCCATAAAAACGTCAACAACGCCGCTGCATTGCAGGCAGGAGAGGTGGTAGTGCGGAGAAATGTTGCCGTCATACCTCGCCGTGCCGCCCGAGCCTATTCGGATTATTTTGCCGTCGCTTTCAAGCTGGGCAAGGTTTCTGTAAACCGTTGCGAGGCTGATTGCGGGCATTTCGGGTTTTAACGAAAGGTAGATATCCTCCGCTGACGGATGGTCATATCGCGAACAGAGATTTGCCAGAACGGCGTCGCGCTGTCGGCTGTGTCTTACCATTGTGTATGACCTCCTTGTTGTTAATGATAATTGTTATCGTTATTGATATTATATCGGCAAGTTTGCGTTTTGTCAATAGGTTTTTTAAATTCTTTCAAAAAATTTTTTGAGTGGTTTTGCGGTGTGTTGCAAGATATATTAATGTATCCTATTGACAATTCTATATACATACATTAGAATATGTAGAGTAAATTTTCGAAAGGCGATGTATCAAATGCTTCTGTTCATCAACAAAATAATAACTTTGATTCTTGTTCCGATTTATATGTGCCCGTTTTTGCCGTTTGTTCATGTGGCAAAGCTTTTCAATCTTCCCTCCGAGCTTATTTCGCTCAGCGAAAACGGCGTAGGCAGCGCGGAAGACCCCATTTATCTTACTGCTCACAGAGGTGTGTGGGCGGTTGCGCCGCAAAACAGCCTTCCTTCATATGAAGCGGCGGTTGAGCTTGGCTATTACACCGCTGAATGCGATATTCATCTGACCGAAGACAATGAATGGGTGCTTATTCACAACAGCGAAGCCGAGTCGCAGTTTTGCCAGTTCGGCGAGGTTTCGGATTATACCCTTGAAGAACTCAAAACATTCAGCTACAGAGACGGCAAAAACTTCTGGAAATATGAGGATTTGAGAATTGCAACTCTTGATGAATACCTCGATGTTTTCGTCGGCACCGAAACACGCCCGCAGATTGAGATAAAGAGCGACACTTATGATATGCTTTATACCGTTGTTGAAGCTGTTGAAGAAAAGGGCCTCACAGAGCAGGCGATTGTTATTTCGTTTGACCTCGGTCAGCTTCAAAAAATCCATGAGCTTAACAGCGATATTGAGCTTTGGTATCTGATTGACGAAATAACTCCCGAGAATATCGCCGCCGCAAAAGCCGTTGACGAAAATATGTGGCTTTCACCGAATTTCGAAAAAAACGATAAGGAGTCAATTCAGCTTGCCATTGATGCGGGTGTGGGTGTTTCTTTCTGGACGGTTAACACCGTTGAGGAAGCAAAGATGCTTTATGACATGGGCATCAGATATATCGAGACAGATATTCTCTGCAACTGATTTATATGCCGGGCGGGTGAAAAACTTGCTCGGCTTTCTCTTTTGATATTGACTTTTATTTTAAATATGTTATACTTATAAAAGTACGATTGAAAGGATTTGACCATGAGCTTTACTGTTAAGGGCTGTAAAAAATACGGACAGGGTAATCCTGTTGATATAAGTGTTTCGGGCGGCGTTTTCGGCGGCGCTTCGGATACTGTTTTTCAATTTGATAATTGTGTTGTTTTTCCCGGCTTTATTGATGTTCATGTTCATCTCAGAGAGCCGGGATTTTCTTATAAAGAAACTATAGAAACGGGTTCAAAGGCGTGCGCAAGGGGCGGATATTGTGCCGTTTGCTCCATGCCGAATTTAAATCCCGTGCCCGATAGTGTTGAGCATCTTAACGAGCAGCTTGAGCTTATTAAAAAAGATGCCGCCATCAAGGTTTTGCCCTACGGCTCGATAACCGTCGGTCAAAACGGCGAAAAGCTTTCCGATATGGAGGCGATGGCGCCCAATGTATGCGCTTTTTCCGATGACGGCAAGGGTGTTCAAAGCGAGGAAATGATGCGCGAGGCAATGCTCAAAGCAAAGTCGCTCGGCAAAATGATTGTCGCCCATTGTGAGGATAATTCCCTGCTTCACGGCGGATATATCCACGCGGGCAAATATGCCGAGGAGCACGGTCACCGCGGTATCTGCTCCGAAAGCGAATGGAAGCCCATCGAGCGCGACTTGAAGCTTGCGGCTGAAACGGGCTGCGCATACCACGTTTGCCACATCTCAACTAAAGAGAGCGTGGAGCTTATCCGCAAGGCAAAGGCAGCGGGTGTTGACGTAACATGCGAAACCGCACCGCACTACCTTATCTTAAGTGACAAAGATTTGCAGGAGCACGGCAGATTCAAAATGAATCCGCCCCTGCGTGACGAAAGCGACAGGCTTGCGCTGATTGAAGGCATCTGCGACGGCACGATTGACATGATAGCAACCGACCATGCGCCCCACTCCGCCGAAGAAAAGGGCAGGGGGCTTGAAAAAAGCGCCATGGGAATTGTCGGTATTGAAACCGCCTTCCCTCTGCTTTATACATATCTCGTTAAAGAAAATATAATTACTCTTGAAAAGCTCATAGAGCTTATGAGTATTAACCCCGCTAAGCGTTTCGGATTTAACAGCGGACTTAAAGACGGCATGCCTGCGGATTTTACCGTGTTTGACCTGAATAAAAAATACAAGGTTGACCCCGCCGATTTTCTTTCAAAAGGAAAGGCAACTCCGTTTGAGGGTTATGAGGTGTTCGGCGAATGCATGATGACTGTCTGCGGCGGCAAAATCGCATATCAAAAAGGAGAAAAATAATGAACAGGGGAATTTACGAAATACTTTCAAACAAGCCCTTGACCAAGGATATATATGAAATGAAGCTTGAGGGCGACACTTCTCATATCACCGCCCCCGGTCAATTCATCAATATTCAGCTTGACGGCTTTTATCTTCGCAGACCCATCTCAATCTGCGATTATGACGATAAAACAATTACAATTATATATAAAGTTGTCGGTCAGGGAACAGAAGCAATGGCTAAGCTTGCGGCGGGCGGAAAGCTTGATATCCTCTGCGGTCTCGGCAACGGCTTTGATGTTTTAAAAAGCGGCAAAAAAGCTGTCCTTATCGGCGGCGGCGTAGGTGTGCCCCCGATGTATAATCTTTGCAAAAAGCTTCTTGCGCAGGGCAAGGAGGTTGCGGTTATTCTCGGCTTCAATACCAAAGACGAGATTTTCTACGAAAAAGAATTTGAGGCTCTCGGCGCAAAGGTATATGTATCAACCGTTGACGGCTCTTACGGCACAAAGGGTTTTGTAACCGATGTGCTCAAAGACCTTGAATATGATTATTTCTACACCTGCGGACCCATGCCTATGTTCAGGGCGATTGAAAAAATTGCTGCAACAAGCGGTCAATACAGCTTTGAGGAGCGTATGGGCTGCGGCTTCGGTGCATGCATGGGCTGCTCATGCAAAACAAAATACGGCTACAAGCGAATTTGCAGGGACGGTCCCGTGCTTGAAAGGGAGGAGATAATATGGTAAACACAAAGGTTAATCTTTGCGGAATCGAGCTTGATAATCCCGTTATCCCCGCGTCGGGCACGTTTGGCTTCGGCTACGAGTTTGCAGAGCTTTACGATATCACCTGCCTCGGTACTTTTTCATTTAAGGGCACAACCAAAGACCCCCGCTTCGGTAACCCCACTCCCAGAATTGCGGAGTGCGAAAGAGGTATGATCAACGCAGTCGGTCTTCAGAATCCCGGCGTTGAAAAGGTTATTTTGGAAGAACTTCCCAAGCTTGCAAAATGCTTTTCAAAGCCCGTTATGGCAAATGTCAGCGGTTTTTCGCTTGAGGAATATGCTTATACATGCGAAAAGATAGATAAGCAGGAGCAGGTCGGCTGGCTTGAGGTTAACATAAGCTGCCCCAATGTTCACGGCGGCGGCATGAGCTTTGGCACTTCACCCGAAGCTGCGGCAGAGGTTACAAAAGCCGTTAAGGCGGTCACAACCAAGCCCGTTATCATTAAGCTTTCACCCAATGTCACCGACATTGTTTCAATCGCAAAGGCTTGTGAAGAAGCCGGTGCGGATGGCATCAGCCTCATTAACACGCTTCTCGGAATGAGAATTGACCTTAAAACCGGCAAACCAGTTATTGCCAACAAAATGGGCGGCTTTTCGGGTGCGGCGATAAAGCCCGTCGGTATCAGAATGGTTTATCAGGTCAGCAGCGCGGTCAAAATCCCCGTTGTCGGAATGGGCGGCGTTTCAACCGCAGAGGATGTTATTGAATACATCATGGCGGGTGCAACGGCTGTTGAGGTCGGCGCGGCAAACCTTGTTAATCCCTATGTCTGCAAGGAAATCATTGAAAAGCTTCCCGCGGCCATGGAAAAATACGGTATTAATAATTTAAATGATATAAAAGGATGTGCACACAATGGGTAAAGACGTAATCATCGCTTGCGATTTCAGCAGCAAGCAGGCAGTAATGGATTTTCTGGACAAGTTCACTGAGGAAAAGCCCTATGTTAAGATTGGTATGGAGCTTTTCTATGCTGAGGGTCCCTCAATCGTTAAAGAAATTAAAGAAAGAGGACACAAGATTTTCCTTGACCTCAAGCTTTGCGATATCCCCAACACGGTTAAAAAGGCTATGAGCGTTTTGAGCAATCTTGATGTTGATATGACAAACCTTCATGCCAGCGGCACGATTGAAATGATGCAGGCGGCTATTGAGGGTCTCACAAAGCCCGACGGCACAAGACCTTTGCTTATCGCAGTTACACAGCTTACCTCAACAAGCGAGGAAAGAATGAGAGAGCAGCTCCTTATTGACAAGCCCCTTGACGAGGTTGTTATGCACTATGCCTCAAATGCAGAAAAGGCAGGCCTTGACGGCGTTGTATGCTCACCTCTCGAAGCGGGCAAGGTTCATGACCGCTGCGGTGCAAAGTTCCTGACAGTTACCCCCGGCGTTCGTTTTGCAGACGGCGACATCGGCGACCAGGTAAGAGTAACAACACCCCCAAAGGCAAAAGAACTCGGCTCGGATTACATCGTTGTCGGCAGACCCATCACAGCGGCTGACGACCCTGTTGCGGCATACAGAAGATGCGTTGCCGAATTTGTCGGTTAATAATTTCTTAGGAGGATTTATATAATGCAGAAACTTATTGCAAAGGATTTACTTTCAATCAAAGCGGTTTTTCTTCGCCCCGAAGAGCCCTTCACATGGGCAAGCGGCATCAAAAGCCCCATTTACTGTGACAACAGACTGACCCTCACAGCCCCCGAAGTTCGCACCGACGTTGAAAAGGGTCTTGCTGAAATCGTTAAAACTCATTACCCCGAGGCAGAGGTGCTTATGGGTACTTCAACCGCAGGCATCGCTCACGCGGCAATCACCGCTCATATGCTTGACATGCCCATGGGTTATGTTCGCTCCGGTGCAAAGGATCACGGCAGAGGCAACCAGATTGAAGGCAAGCTTGAAAAAGGTCAGAAGGTTGTTGTTATTGAAGACCTTATTTCAACCGGCGGCAGCGTTATCGAGGTTGTTGAAGCTCTTCGTGATGCAGGAGCAGAGGTTCTCGGCATTGCAAGCATCTTCACCTACGGCATGAAGAAGGGTCTTGACAGACTTGAAGCCGCAAATGTTAAAAATGTTAGCCTTACAAATCTGGATGTTATTGCAGAGGTTGCTGCCGAAACAGGCTATATCAAGCCCGAGGATGTTGCGCGCCTTATAGCTTTCAGAAATAACCCCTCCGATGAAAGCTGGATAGGGGGAGCAAAATGAGAAGTCTGATAGACATTCTTTCGCTCTCTCTCGATGAAATCGACGAGCTTATTGCCGTTGCCGAGGATATTATCGCAAACCCTGAAAAATACAGAGAAAAGTGCAAATATAAAAAGCTTGCAACCCTTTTCTTTGAGCCCTCAACGCGCACCCGTTTAAGCTTTGAGGCGGCTATGTATGAGCTCGGCGGCCAGGTGCTCGGCTTTTCGGAGGCAAACTCTTCCTCCGCCGCAAAGGGCGAAAGCGTTGCAGATACGGCAAGAACGGTCAGCTGTTATGCGGATATCATCGCCATGCGTCACCCCAAGGAGGGCGCTCCTCTTGTTGCTTCAATGGCATCAAGCGTGCCCATTATCAACGCAGGTGACGGCGGCCACAACCACCCCACACAGACCCTCACCGACCTGCTCACGATAAAGCGCGAAAAGGGCAGGCTTGACAATATGACAGTCGGCTTCTGCGGTGACCTTAAGTTCGGCAGAACGGTGCATTCGCTCATTGAAGCTCTTTCAAGATACACGGGCATTGAATTTGTGCTCATTTCCCCCGAGGAATTGACTCTTCCGGGCTATCTCAAAAAAGGCATTCTTTCCCACGAGGGAATGAAATATACCGAAACCACCAATCTCGAAGAGGTTATGCCGAAGCTCGATATCCTTTATATGACCCGCGTTCAGCGTGAGCGTTTCTTCAACGAAGAGGATTATTTAAGGCTCAAAGACAGCTATATTCTCACTCCCGAGAAGCTTGAAAACGCCAAGAGCGACCTTGCCATTCTTCACCCGCTGCCCAGAGTTAACGAGATACACACTTCCGTTGACTCCGACCCCAGAGCATGCTATTTCAGGCAGGTGCTCAACGGCAAATTTATCCGCATGGCTCTTATTCTTAAATTGCTGGAGGTGGAATAAATGCATATTGATTCAATCAAAAACGGCGTTGTTCTTGACCACATCAAAGCCGGCAAGAGCATGGAAATTTATTACCATCTGGAGCTTGATAAGCTGGACTGCACGGTTGCAATCATCAAGCATGTCAGCAGCAAGAAAATGGGCTATAAGGATATCATAAAGATTGATTCCGAAATGCAGGTTGATCTTGATGTTCTCGGCTATATTGATTCGGATATCACGGTTAACATCATTAAAGACGGCGTTCTTTGCGAAAAGAAAAAGCTGACCCTGCCTACGCAGATTAAGGATGTTATAAAGTGCAAAAATCCGCGCTGCATAACCACTACGGAGCAGGATTTGCCCCATATCTTTAAACTCACAGACCCCGCAACAAAGACTTACCGTTGCATATACTGTGAAACGAAAGCAAAATAAAACGAGAGCTGCCTCACTTTTGAGTGAGACAGCTCTTTTTTATTTAAAAATCAATCTGAAAAATTCAATCATATATCTGTGTATTATCTCAAAAAACTCATCAAGGGTAACAACATTTCCGCCGCTTATATAGCTTCTTCGCTGTATTTCGCCGCATGCTGCGCAGATTCGCTTACCCGCCATTCTGCCCGTTTCAGGGTCTTTTTCATATTTGCTCCATTCACTGAAAGAATGTGAGCCTGCGGGGATAACGGTTTTGCTCATAACTTTGCCGCAAACCGTGCAAGCGGTTGTTTCGGTTCCCTCTCTTTCACAGGAATCATGAAGAATTTCCGTTTTTGGCGTGTGGCAGACATTTGTAAATGCCTGAATATACATGTTGTTTATTCCGTATACCGAGCCTTCTTCCCAGCCCAAGTCATTTGACGAAAGGTTAATATAGCTCTCTTTTTCTCTGTTTGCATAAGCTGTTGAGGTTTGTCCGTCTGCCTCAACGGGAACGCAGACACTACCGCTTGAATTTGAAAATTCAAGCACAACAGAGAAAAAAGTGCCTGGCTCAAGATATATTTCCTCGGGCAGCTCTATTGTATGATAGCCCGACCTTGGAACATGATATGAGTTTATGCTTGCTGCAAGTGTTCCGTCAACGGGCGATGAATAGTCGGCGGCAATGTCTTTAAAAATCCTGATGCTCAAATCCGTTTCAGGTTCTACTGTGTGCACAGCGATGGAGGTGAGCTTTTCGCAGGTGTCCGATTTAAAAACGTTTGCAACCTGCGGTGCGCCGCCAACCCGAATTGCGCTTTGCCAAACCGCGCCGTTATAGGTATAGTTTTTATGATATCCCTCAACGCTTTGTGAGGTGAATCCCGCAAAATCCTTCAATGCGGTGTCATAATATGAAATCCAGAAGTATCCGCCGTTGCCCCAATATGTGCCCCAACTGTTTTTGCACAGCCACGCGCCGTTGGCGGAGGGTGCGCAGTCGGTGCGGAAATTATCGGCGGAATAGCTGTCATCCCAGCCGATAACCGTTACTTGGTGATTGATTGCCGAGCTTCCGTTGAAATAGTATGATGCTGTGCTAGAATTCAGATAATCGTCGCCGTAATACATTGCGACGGAAACAGAGCCGTGGTCAATTATCCATTGCTTAATTTCATCTGTATTCGTAATAATTTCGGCAGATTTCAGAATAATGCCGCTGCTTGTGTCATATCTATCGTTTTCAGTGTAACCGCCCATTGCGGAAAGGTCATAGGGATAAAACGGATAGAGGTTATCCTCTGCTGCGCCCGACCAGCGGGCAAGAGATGCTGCAGCATAGGCCCAGTTGCCGCCCGTAATAAAGGGAGTGTCGCTGGTGGTTCCGTCGCCGTATGTCGGGTCGTTCATATCGTCAGTCAGGCTGTTTGCCGTAAACCACGAAAGATGTGCTTCGGAATAATCAGCGGAATCCATGCTGTCGATTCCTTGGAGTATGCTGTCGCTTTCAAGCAGAGAGAGCGAGGAAAAAGCCCAGCAGTTACCTGAAAGGCCTTGGTTTTTAACCTCTGTTATGCAGTTTGCAGAGCGCGAATCGTATGAAGCGGGTGTTACTGACATTGTTTTTAATATATTCGCGTTCTGCGCAAAGCCGTCACTTTCCGTTATTTCATTTCCGCTGACGTCAACAAGTGTGCGGCTGATATAACCGAATTCGCTCACGTTGCCCGATTGAACGGTTAACATTTCAAAAGGCATTTTGGCGGCAAATCCCGATAAAGCAAAGAAATTTACCGTAATAAGCAATGAGAGAATAACAGATATCGTTTTTTTCATTTTTGTTTCCCCTTTATTCAAAAGCTGACCCTCTGTAATATAAGACGATTTAAAATGAATTTTGATTTGTGTTTTTTTATAAAAGCCCTAAAACCGCACCGTTTTTCGGTGCGGTTTTATATCGTTGGTTAAAATTTCTGACCGTACCTCACAAACAGCGGAAGCCCTTTATCTGTTTTCTGTATCACATATATAAACAGGAGGTCAAAAACAGCTTTTCCGTTCTGCATTAAATAAAACAGTATCTATAATATACATTACAGCATCGCCAGGGATTTTGTCAAGTCCGTTTTCGACCAGCCATCTGTATTTTCACTGACTCAGCTGTGATTTTGTAGAAATGTTTTTAGCTGATGTCAATAAAGCTTTGTTTAACCTCTAATGCAGGCGTGTTCTTTATCAAAATGAATTCTCGGCTTTAACGCTGTTGAACTTATCGTTAATTGAAAATTTTTATAAATTCTAACATGCAACTATGATTTTTGGCAAAACAAAAAGAGCCGCCGAAGGGGGGCACTTCATAAGGAAGTTGTCCCCCTTCGGCTTTTGTAGACAGTCGGAATGATTGAATTGTAAGGATTATCAATCTATTACGGAGGTTTGCAAAATGTCTGGTTTTATTGAAGAATTTTATTATGGCAACATTGAACCGCAGGAATGCTGTTTGGAGTTAAAAAATGAATTAAAGAAGAAATTAAGAATTCTCACCGAAAAGGAAGAAGAACTCTATTCAAAGTTAAGCGGCAAAGAAAAAGATTTGTTTGTAACATACACAAGTGCATATAACGATTTTTCTGACAGTTAGTATAGCTGATGGTTTTATTTCTGGCTTTCGGTTTGGTGCAAAGTTTACATTCGACACATTTTTTACTGATTGAAAGGAAGGTTGTTTATGAATAAATCATCATTTGAACAAAACGGCGGAAGTTACAGAATGGTTGGTGATTACAGATTTCCTAATATCACGTTACCTGCCGAAGCAAGAAAGCCTATCGGTGTATGGGGACTGAAACGCAAGGATTATCTTATGCGACATAAACGAGTGCAATTCAACATTATGCTTATGACCGGAACATTGTGGACTCATCTTGCAGAGGTTGATAAACAAGCA
>JAZSGU010000003.1:0-18722 GCA_045532895.1 Acutalibacteraceae bacterium
GGTAACATAGTTTACCACCTTGCCGACGGTTTTTAATACTTTCTTTTTCAAACCCATAAATAACACCTGCTGTGTAATTTTATAATAATATAATTTTACCAAATATTGTATATAAAATCAATCCCCGAAGAGCGGTTTGATGCCGTTCTTCGGGGATATTTTTAATTAAAATGAGAACAAGGATTTGATTTTCGCAAACAAATCGTTAATAAGCTTCACGATATATCTGAAAATAAAGGGTGTTTTTGTGTTTTCGGGCATATCATCCTCGGCGGTTTTGCCGCTGTATTCATCAAGAACGGTTACGCCGAAGCTTTTTTCGCTATTTTCAAAAACATTTTTGATGTCGGAATACGAAACGGTAACGGTGTCAAACGCAGGCTTGTTCGCAGAAACAGCTATGTTGGTCTGCTCACCGGGAAGAAGAACTGTTTTGCGCGAAAGCTCAGCCTTGACCGCGCCGTTTTCGCTTTCAACTGAATTGATTACAACAGTCTTCTCTCTTGACAGATTTTTGACTGTCATTGTGTATTCGCTTCTGCCGTCTTCAAGCAAAAGGAAGCTGCTGTTTGTGTTAACAAAGCTTATGGCAATGTTTGATGTGGGTGAGTGGGATTCCATGAACTGCGGGAACTCATATGATGAATAAGCATCCTTGATATTGTCGGTGTAAAGCAGCTCTTCGACAAGAGCGAGCGACTTTTCACACCATTCAACCTGACCGTGATAAAGTCCGTTGATAACCCACGTTCTGTGGGGCCAATAGCCCGCGGAAAGGTCGATTGTTCTGTCAGGTGAAATGCTGTTTTTGCCGTTGTCAACCGCCTGAACATAGTCATCGGCAAAGGCTTCGCCGTATGGTGCACAGATTGCACCGCAGGAATACTGCATGTCAACGATTGAATCGGAATATTCGTCCGAGTTTGTAACAACATCAAAGCCCGTGCATGCCTTTATCGAAATCGTTGAACCGTGTTCGGTTGCCTTTTCAAAGGTCTCGGTAATATTGCTCATGAAGCCCTTGTGGAATTTACGAACAGCCTTATAAACCTCGGCATTCGCTTCTTCATCAAGAAACTGTGCGGCATGCTCCTCAAACTCATCAACGGGAACCATCTGCCAGAATGCGATGCAGCCCTTCATGGGAGGAACAAGAATATTCTTGCCGATATCTATAGCACCCGCAATCCACTCACCTTCAAGGAATGCAACAAGCTTTTCAATCTCTGAAAGCTTGAATTCAACATGAAGAATGTCGGAAAGCAAATCAAGAATAACGGGGAAATTGAGAGTCACCTTGCCCTCTGAAAGCAAATCGGAAACAAAGCTTGCGCCGCCGAGAACGGGGGTATCAAAAATAACCTTGTCGGTCTGCTCAAGGTGAGAATATTTATAAAGATACTGACCCACAACAAGGCAGCCCTGGCTTATCGAATAAACGCTGACCTTTTTTGCGCCCGTAAGCTTCAAAACATCGTCTATGTATTCCTTGAATTCATCGGCAACAACATCGTAGTCAACACGCCAGTCATACATGAAATTGAAAACATTCTCTTCGCCCACACGCTCTGCGATTGATTCCATGTCAAGAAATTCCGAGCCCGTGTAGGGAACGTAATCAAGCATATCAAGCTCTTTGAAATCGGCAAGCGATGTGTTTTCCGCTCCGCTGATTATCGGCTCCAAATCATAGGTTGAGCTGCCGTCATCATTAACCCTGATTGTTTCGATAATTCTTTCAACGATTGCCGAAAGCTGAACAACGTAGCCCTGATCCTGAGTCCAGATTTCAAGCTCCGCCAAAGCCTTTTCAAGCGTTAAATCCTCATTGATGCCGAGAGCGTCAAGAATTGTGTTAAGCGAGGGAGGAAAAACCGCCTCGCCGTCCTTTGCAAGGGCAGTTGCGCCGAAACCCGAAACCATGATTATAGGCGTTATTTCCTCTGCCGCGGCAAAAGGCATTGCCGCAAGGGCAATGACAACAGTCAAAATAATTGCAAAAACTCTTTTTAAAATCTTCATTTGTTCTTCCTTCTATCAAATATAATAATCAACCGCAACGCTTGATTCTCTTACGGCGTGCATATGCTTTTTGACAACCGCGCAATGGTAAGGGTCGCTTTGATAGCTTTCGAGAGCCGCCTCGTCATCAAGCAAAACCTCAAGAATCAAATCGTAGGAACGCTCGGAGTGAAGAAAATCAATTCCCACGGAAATTCCGCGAAGCTCGGGCACGTTGCCCTGCATGGAAAGAAGCACTTCCTTTGCCTTTTCACACTCGGCAAGGCTGTTATCTTTCAGTTTAAAACAAACGATGTGTTTAATCATCGCCACATCACCCCTATTTTACAATATTGTGTGAATTGTAACACAAAACGCGCTTTTTTTCAAGAAAAAATTTTCTTTTTTGCTTTTGAATTAATTATTGAAATAAAAGTAAATTTTTGATAGACTTAAATCAGGATAAAACAACAGGAGGAGATTCCATGAAAAATAAAGCTTTATCATTGGTTAAATTTGCAGGCGTTTCCGCGGGAATCCTCGGCGCAGTAAGCTATGCCGCTTTTTATGAAATAATGCACCGCAATGCAAAGCTTGCACCAAAGCTCGGCACTCTTTTTGTAAGCGAATCGGGGCTTGTTGCAAAAACCGAGCCCGATGCAAGGCAGGTTTGGCTAGACGGACAAAAATTTGAGGAATTTGAAATAATCAATGAAAAGAATTACAGACTAAAGGGATATCTTCTCCCTGCTGAAAAACCGAGCGATGTTTATGTTTTTTGCAGCCACGGCTACAGAAACTGCGGCAAGGGCGAATTCGGATTAATCGTTAAATTCTATCACGATAAAGGCTTCAATGTTTTTCTTGTTGACCACCAGGCGGCGGGTGAAAGCGACGGCAAATACATCGGCTTCGGCTATCATGAATATACCGACTGCTTCAGGTGGCTCGATTTGCTTAAAGAGCGTTTCGGGGAAAACATTCAGATTATTCTACACGGCATTTCCATGGGCTGCGCAACGGTAACCATGATGAGCGGAAGCGACAGACTGCCCGAAAATGTTAAATTCATTGTTGCGGACTGCGGCTACACCTCTGCCTATGATGAATTTGCCCACAACATTGAAAGAATGCACATTCCCAAATTCCCGATAATGAACATTTCAAATGCAATTAACAAAAAGCTTTCGGGCTATGAATTTAAAGAAGCAAATCCGCTTGAAGCGGTTAAAAATGCCAAAGTGCCCATGCTGTTTATCCATGGTGGTATTGACACATTTGTGCCCACCCGCATGGTTTATGAGCTTTATGATGCCTGCACAAGCGAGGATAAAAAGCTGCTTGTTGTTGAGGGCGCAGGTCACGCCGAAAGCTACCCCGTAGACAGCGAAACCTACGAAGCAATGGTTTGCGAATTCGCGGAAAAATATATTGGCAAGAGTTAAAAGTTAAAAGTGAATAATGAAAAGTTGTGGATAGGCTCCGCCTATAACCGATTATATAAAACGGGTACGGGTGAAACCCGTCATTTACTTTTCACTTTTCATTTTTCACTCTTCACTTGCATTTAAATTTTGCTTTTATAATGGAGATTTCAATGAAAAAAATCATAAGTTTTATAATGTCATTAATCACGGCGTTATCCCTTGCTTGCGAGGGCTTGCCGTATATGTTCAGACCAACTCTTGAGGTTGATGCCGCAACCAGCCTCGGCGAAGTTTCAAGCAGAGCTTCGGGATTTCTTTACGGCATTGCGCAAAACGGAGTGCCTGATGCGGCAATAGTTGAAAGCATTGACGTTGCAAGCGTTTCTCAAAAGGTTATCGGCGGTCTGCAGCATCCGATAGGTGATGTTGACGAGGCGGCGCAGATGCTTGACAGCTGCGACTACATAACGGTTTATCTGCAGGACTGCTTTGACACATGGTATTACTGCTGGCAGGAAATCGACTCACTCCGCAAAGCGGGCACATATGACTGCAAGCAATTCGTGCGTGAGCGTTTTCTGCCACAAGTCACTGAAAAAATCACCGTTCTTCGCGAAAAAGATTATGCAGACAGACTTGTTATCTGTCCATATAACGAAGCGGATAACGCCGTGTGGTTCGGCACACCGTCAGAGGAAGGCACATGGCTTATGTTTGACGACGCGGCAAAGCTCCGCTTTTATGAGGCATGGAAAGAAACATACGAGCTCATACACGAGCTTTATCCCGATGCCGTTATCGGCGGACCCGGCTACTGCGACTATGACAGTTATGAGATACGACATTTTCTTGAATATTGCAAAACAAACGGCTGTCTGCCCGACATCATGATTTATCACGAGCTTGGAGACACATCCTCTCTGTATTGGCAGGAGCATGTTGACGAATACAGAGAAATCGAAAAAGAGCTTGGCATTAACGAAATGCCGATTATCGTTACCGAATACGGCACTATGCAGGAATGCGGCGCACCCGCGGACATGCTCAAATATATTGTGAGCATCGAAAATTCTGGCGTTTACGCAAATGCGGCTTATTGGAGGCTTGCAAACAATCTTTGCGACACCGCCGCGGACAACAACAGCCCCAACTCCAACTGGTGGCTTTTCCGCAAATATGCCGATATGGAGGGCAGTTTGCTGAAAGCAAAAGTAATTGACGTTCTTCATGCGGACTTTGCAAATGTTATTAAATACGGCTATGACCGCTTCCATTACAAGCACTTCACGGGCATTGCTTCCATGACGGAAGAAAAAGATGAAATAAGTGTTATCTGCGGCGGCTGTGACTATACAAGCGGCATCAGCTTTAAAAATCTTGATGAAACAGAGCTTGGCAAAAAGATTAACATTAAAATTGAATGTGTTTATTACGAGGGGTTAAGCGGCATAGTCAACTCACCGATTTTGGTAAGCGAATACACCGCAAATGCAACATTCGGCTCTCTTCGCGTTAACATCAAAAACCCCGACCCTACTGCGGTTTATTTTGTAACGCTAACCGAAGCCGAAAACAAAGAGGATTATTTTAATGACAGTCTGCCCGTGCGTTATGAGTTTGAAAACGGCGTTCTTTCCGGGCATGCCTACACCTATGACAGCGCATATGCAACAACGGGAGCGCAGAGCGGCATGGTCGGCGGGCTTGAAAACATCGGCGATTCGGTTACGGTTTCTTTCAGCGTGCCCGAAGGCGGATACTACGATTTAAAGCTCATTTACGGCAACTCAAATGACGGCGCAACGCCCGATGACAGAACGGATTCACAGGCAGAAATGATACTTGACGGCGCGAGTGAAGTGCTCTCTTTCCCCAACACAATAAAGAGCGAATACACCGACAAGATAACACTTGTCCGCTATCTCGAAAAAGGCAGTCATTCAATCACCCTTGCCCACAAAAACGGCACCTTTGTTGTTGACAGCATGCTTGTTGAAAAGCACAGCGAAAACACGGAAATAACCGTTTTAAAGGACGGCGACAGAACAACGGCTCAAAATAAGTCTTTTCTTGCGGTTGCACCCGCAGACGGCTTTTACGAAATGAGCATAGACACCGAGGCTGATTTTGAAATTGACGGCGCAAGATACCGCACAAGCGGCGATTCGCTCGTTTATTTGAGAAAAGGTCTTAACTATATTGATGTTAAAACTCCCGTCGATGTTGAATGTTTAATAAATTCTTCCGAAAAAATCGGCAAAAGCATAAAAGTCAATGCATCGGAAATGGTTCTTTCCGGCGGAGCGGTGCTTGACGGCAGCCACATCGACGGCATTTCCTCCGAAGGCGGCAAAGCTCAATTCACGGTTGAGGTTTCGGAAGCGGGCGATTACCGCATGACGGTTGCATACGCCAACAACGACGAGGGCGGCGTGCACAGCTATAACGTTGACCTTATCGAAAGATATATTACGGTTGAAGCAAACGGCAAGGCGCAAACTCTTTGGTGCCGCAATACATACAGCTGGGATACGGTTAAAACGGCAACAATTAACCTTGAGCTTGAAGCAGGTGAAAACACGATAATTTTCACAAATGACGGCTCGGTTAAATTTAACAATACTGCTTCTCACGCCCCGCACATTTATTACGTAACCGTTAACAAATAATTTCCTGTCGAAATATGTATTGACAAACCGAGGCTGGAGTTATATAATAAGATGTCAACTGAATATTCCCTTATTAAGAGCGGCTGAGGGACAGGCCCTGTGAAGCCCGGCAACCTGTGTTATACAAGGTGCTAAATCCTGCGGTTATTAACCGAAAGATAAGGTGTTTTCGCCCGCTGAAGACTCCTTTGGCGGGCGTTTTTGTTTGTTAATAATTTTCTTTTAAGAGAGGGCAAATAAAATGGCAAATTACTTATTCACATCAGAATCCGTAACCGGCGGCCATCCCGACAAAATCTGTGGCCAGATTTCGGATGCCGTGCTTGATGCTATCCTTGCAAAGGACCCCATGGGCAGAGTTGCATGCGAAACCTGCTGCACAACGGGCATGGTGCTTGTTATGGGCGAAATCACAACAACTGCCGACATTGATATTCCCAAAATTGCAAGGGAGGTTATCAACGATATCGGCTATAACAACGCTGAATACGGCTTTGACTGCAACACCTGCGCGGTTATGACCGCTCTTGACAAGCAGTCCGGCGATATCGCAATGGGCGTTGACGCCCTCGGTGCAGGCGACCAGGGCATGATGTTCGGCTTTGCTTGCGATGAAACACCTGAGTTTATGCCCCTGCCCATTTCGCTTGCGCACAAGCTTTGCGCAAAGCTGACAGAGGTTCGCAAAAACGGCGTTCTCGGCTATCTTCGCCCCGACGGCAAGAGCCAGGTTACCGTTGAATATGACGAAAACAACAACCCCGTCAGAGTTGACACCGTTGTTATTTCCTCACAGCATGCTCCCGAGGTTGCTCTTGAGCAAATCAGAGCGGACATCATCGAAAAGGTTATCAAAACAACAATCCCCGCTTCTCTTCTTGATGAAAACACCGTTTATCACATTAACCCCACCGGCAGATTTGTTATCGGCGGTCCTCAGGGTGACAGCGGTCTTACGGGCAGAAAGATTATTGTTGATACATACGGCGGATATGCACGCCACGGCGGCGGCGCATTCAGCGGCAAAGACCCCACAAAGGTTGACCGCTCCGCTGCATATGCAGCCCGTTATGTTGCCAAAAATATAGTTGCGGCAGGTCTTGCAAAGAAATGTGAGGTTGAGCTTGCTTACGCAATCGGCGTTGAGAAGCCCGTTTCCGTTTTTGTTGACACCTTCGGCACCGGCGTTATTGCAGACAGCGAGATTTCGGCAATCGTTAATGAGCTGTTTGACCTTCGCCCCGCCGCAATCATCAAAACGCTTGATTTGAGAAGACCCATTTACAGACAGGTTGCCGCTCTCGGTCACATCGGCAGAACGGACGTTGACCTGCCCTGGGAAAAGACAGACAGAGTTGAGGATATCAAAAAAGCGGCGAATATCTGATTAAAGGAAAGATTATTATGAAGCTTTCGCTTGTTGTTCCTTGCTACAACGAGGAAAAAAACGTTTCGCTTTTCTACGAAGCGGTTAAAAATGATTTTGCGGGCGTTGACTTTGACTATGAGCTGGTTTTTGTCAACGACGGCAGCCGTGACGGCACATTCAAAGAGCTTCAAAAGCTCTGCAGCGGCGATTTACCCGTAAAAATCGTTAACTTTTCGCGCAACTTCGGCAAGGAGTCCGCAATGTATGCGGGGCTTCGCGAAGCCGAGGGCGATTATGTAACAATTATTGATGCGGATTTGCAGCAGCGCCCATCTATAGCTCTTGATATGGTGCATACGCTTGACACGGAGCCCGAATACGACTGCGTTGCCGCATTTCAGGACACACGCAAAGAAAGCAAGCTGCTTGTTTTCTTTAAAAACAGCTTTTATAAACTTATCAACAAGTTTTCGGACACAGAATTTATTCAGGGCGCGAGCGATTTTCGCACCTTCCGCCGCCCGATGGTTGAGGCAATTCTCAACATGGACGAATACTTCCGTTTTTCAAAGGGCCTGTTTTCATGGGTCGGCTTTAACACAAAGTTTATCCCCTATGAGGTTGAGGAAAGAGCTACGGGCAGCTCAAAGTGGTCATTCTGGAAGCTCTTTAAATACGCAATGGACGGCATTTTTGCATTCAGCACCGCTCCCCTGCGCATTTCAACAATTATCGGTCTTTTAACCTCGCTTTTGTCAATAATCTATCTGTTTGTTGTTGTTATTCAAAAGCTGGCGTTCGGCATTGACGTTGCGGGTTATGCAACAACCGTTGCACTGATTCTGCTTTTGGGCGGCATTCAGCTTTGCTGCATCGGCATTATCGGCGAATACATCGCCCGCACATATATACAAACAAAAAACAGACCTATCTATATTGCAAAAAGCATTATAAAAAATCATAAATATGATGAGGAGCTTTCTCACGAAGCGAAGAACAAAAGAAACTGAACAAAATAAAGCGGCTTACATTGGATTTTTTCCTTTGCAAGCCGCCTTTTGTTTGATATGAGATTTAGTTTTGTTTTATATGTTTCTTTTTAGTCGTTTTTTACGACTCGACGTATATATATACGCCTATCGTCGAAAAAAACGTCTTCTTCATCTCCGCGAGAATGCTCCTTGTTTTTATCTTTTAATCAATACGAACTGTTTTAATTTCCCACGCGCGGAAGCTGAGCTTACCTTCCGTAACAGCCGCCGTTTCATTGCCGAGCAAATCGGTTTCGGCTGTAACTTTGCCGAAAGCGGGTTTAAATTCAGCCTCTGCCGCTTCGTCGGAAAGGTTACAGAAGCGTGCCATGATTGCGCCGTTTTCGGGATAAAGCGCGGTCAGCATAACCTCGCCGCCGTTTGAATTAAACTCTGCGGCGGAAAGCTCGGTTAAATCGCCGTTTCCGTTTGCGGCGGGAACAACCTCGGGCTGATATGCATAGGACATAGCCTTGCGGTGAAGCTCGGCATCGGAAACGGAAGAATCAAACGGCATTATTGCAAATTCGTCTTCAAAAACGCCTTCAAGAATTCGTGTGCCGCACATATACTCGTTGGAATACAGCAGAGGAATCAGCATGCGGTTGCCCTGAATTGCGGCACCCATGCAGCCCTTGTTGAAAACTGCAAGCCCGTTTTCTCTGTCACGAAGGCAAAGCCAATAAATTCCGTGGGTATATGTTGTTGAGTTAAAGGATTCCTCGGGAGAAACCTCAACATCAATGAGAATGCGGTCATCGGGATACCAATATTCTTCAGTTTTGCGCAATGCGCCGTTCCAATCGGAGATTGAATAGGGCAAATCACGGACAATTCGGCGGTCATTTTTGAGGCATGCGTTCATTACGAAGCAAAGCTTGTCCTCGTGGTGATGACCGTTAAGGGTGAGCGGAACGGGTCTGCCCTGAGTAACGTCTGTTCTGCCGACATGCTCGCCGTGCATCTCAAAGCGCGATTTGCAGTCGATACGGGGGCTGTCGCCCGCAAAATTCATTTCAAAGCGATAAGGAATTGAGCCGATTTTGCCGTTTTGAACGGCTGTTGCGCCGTTTTCTGTTATTTCAACACTCCATTTTCCGATTGAAGCGCATTCCTTGTCCTCCACCCATGCGCTGAAAAGTCCACCGTTGCCGTTATCAAAAATCCGGCGTCCGTCGGCTTCATCAATATAAACAATGCCGTTATCGTTAAGCTTAACACGGTAGAGAGGCGTTGAAAGCAATCCGTTTGCTTCATCCCATGAATAGCCGTTGACTGCTGTTTTTTCGGCAGAAATGCGCTTAACACCGAACGCAGGAAGTGAAACGTGAACGCCGTTAATCCATTCATCAACGGCAAACGAATGCATGTTGATTGCAAGCAGTCCGTCGCCCGCGAAACGCTCGGAAATCGCCTTGAGCGAAGCCTCTTTGACCGCCTTTGATGCGGCAAGAGAAGCAGGAATAAAGCGGCGCGAAAGGTCAAGAAGACCGCAGATTGTAACATCGTGATGCTGCGCAGCAAGAATGTATTTCCATGCTTCCTCGGATTTTTCCTGCATTGACTGCGCGCCGAGCATAACGGCAAGCGCGTTGAGCTTTTCGGCCTGCACGGCATTGACCTCGCCATCGCGGCAGCCGTTGAAAATCTCGTTGCCGCAATAGCCCCAAGGCATCTGAACATGGAAATCGTTGTCGGTTGTGCGAAGCTCGTCCTTGGCTTCACCGTAGATTTCGGGAATTTCTTCAAGAAGAATATACTGATAATTGTCTTTTGTTTCCGTATATGCGAAAATAGGCTCAACGGGCTGGGTCAAATCGTCATATCGCGAGGCAAGAAGAGGAGAATACTTTGAGAATTTCTCCTCAAAATCCTCAAGCGAATATAAAACGGAATCCGTCGGCCAGCGAGAAAGAATCCAGTTGTCGAGCGTTGTGCAGTTATAGCCCCTGCCCTGCTCCGGATAGGTCGGCACGGCGGGAATTTCGGTTAAATCCCTGCCAATCCACCTGCCCCACGCGCTGTCAAAGTTTTTGGGATAGCCGTAGCCCATAACATGGGAGCGGAGAATTGCCGCCTTATAGCCGCATTGCGAGATAAGCTGCGGCGTTTGGTTATTGAGCGCAAATTCCGAAATGCAATAAACATCGGGGGTTATGCCGAAATAATGCAGGTTTGTGCGCACGGCATAAAGAAGCTGGCGGGCGTTGGACTCCTCTGAAATTGTCAGCGACAGCGGCTGACCATAGGTTGTTGCGCCAAGACCCACTCTGTCGGGATATTTTTTGAGCAAATCCCCAATCATTTCAACAACCTCGGGGTCCTGCCTTGTAAATTCATCAAAGGTAAAGGATTCGTAATCAAGACCGATTTTGAGCTTGGGATATTTTTCGAGCCATTCGTTGATTTTTTTAAGGCGGGGCTTGACCTCTTTTTCCCAAAGGACATAGCCGCCGTGTTCATAGGTTAAAAGATATAATTTTTTATCCATAAAATCACCTCAGAAGGTTATTTTAATAAAGTATACCACCAACAGAAAAGCTTTGTCAATCCGCAAAAACAAGTACTTGTTATCGGACACAATATGCGGTATAATTAATGCGAAAGGACGTGTTGTTATGCCGAAATCACCTAACCAAAAGCTGAAGCTGTTATATCTTGTTAAATTTCTTTTGCAAAATTCCGATGAAAGCCATCCCTTAAGCATGGCAAAAATCATTGAGGAGCTTGCAAGAAACGATATTTCAGCAGAAAGAAAAAGCATATATGACGACCTTGAATCGCTTCGCCTTTTCGGCTTTGATATTGTTCAGATAAAGGGCAAAAACGGCGGCTACTACATCGGTGCGCGTGACTTTGAGCTGCCCGAATTAAAGCTGCTTGTTGACAGCGTGCAGTCCTCAAAATTCATAACACAGGATAAAACCCACAAGCTTATTAAAAAAATTGAGGGGCTTGCAAGCATATATGACGGTCAGCTTTTGCAAAGGCAGGTGTTCGTCAGCAACAGAGTCAAGAGCATGAACGAGAGCATTTATTACGCGGTTGACGGGATTTCGGATGCAATTACTCAAAACAAAAAGATTAAGTTTCGATATTTTGAATACACCGTAACAAAAGAACGCCGTTTCAGGCATGACGGGGCATTCTATTATGTAAGCCCGTTTGCTCTTATATGGGATGACGAAAACTACTATATGCTCGCATGGGATTCCGATACTGAACAGTTCAAGCATTTCCGCGTTGACAAAATGCACGGGGTTTCGATGCTTGACGAAGAACGCGACGGCACGGAGGCATTCCAAAAAATCGACATGTCGGCATACAGCAAAAGTGTTTTCGGCATGTTCGGCGGCAACGAGCAAAACGTCAAAATCCGCTTCGCAAATTATCTTGCAGGCGCGGTTATTGACCGCTTTGGCAGGGATACGCTGATTGTTCCCGACGGCGAGGAGCATTTCACGGTTAATGTTAACGTTGCGGTCAGCGGGCAGTTTTATGCATGGGTTTTCGGCTTCGGCACGGATGCTGAAATAATAGCCCCCGCAGATATCCGCGAGGGAATGAAAAAACACGCAAGGGAAATTGCGGATAAATATTGTTGATTGAAAAGTTAAGGGGCTGTCTCACGGAGATGAAGAAGACGTTTTCTTCCGACGATAGGCGTAGGTCTATATGAATTAAGGATACCAAAACAAACAACCCACGCTGAAAAGCTTTCAAAATCATTATAAAATTTTGGAGGTATCCTTATGAACTTTATTAAATCTTGTGAATTCAACATCGACACAGCCTGCGTTGAAGTTAAACTTGCTGATGGCTCGATGGTATCAATAGACTGCATTGCCGTTGAAAACGAATATGCAAACAATATGTACGAAACATCCGAACTTGATTATCTTATCTACAACGAGCCGATGAGTTATGTCAGATTATTGTTAAGCGGAAAAATGGAAGAATATCTGCGAAACAGCACGGACTACACCCCATTATCTGATATGAGATAAAATTTCAGCAGGCAACATCACTTTTGTGTGGTGTTGCCTGCGTTCTTTTACAATGTTGTATATGTTTCTATAAATTCGTATCCAGTTCGTGAATCACATAATTGTCTGCTGAGTTGTAACACACCCCATTTTCCGTTTTGTTTTGCCCAAAGTTTATCCTGATAAACAGGACGAAGTTCTTCATATTCTCCAAAATCAATAATACAGTTGCCTAATGTGTCATAAAGCGCAAATTGGTTGTTTTTATGAAGAACAATTGTGCCGTAGGTTGCGCTATATGGTACTATTAGTGATCTATCAACATTAAAACATGAATTATAAATATCAACGCAACCATCAAACTCAAAGGGTAATACAACATCACCCTTACCATTTAGAAATCCCCATTTAGAACCCTTTTGAGCGGGAATAAGATCACAACTATACGAGCCCATGTAGTCATAAACTGCGTTTGATACGGGCTTTCTTCCATCAGTTAAAACGAATCCTAAAAATTCTTCACCCATTCCAGAATACCAAGATTCGTTTATTTTTATCTCTTTATACGCTACAGCAGCAATCGGTACATTGCAAGTGTAAAAATAGGGAGTGCCGTCAAAATCTCCGAACACATATAGACTATTTCCATTAGTCATACAACATACTCCTTCAGATGTCGTAGCAGGAAAAGCGAAATGTTCATCTTCTCCCAAATCATACAAAGAATGATTGTTGTCTAACGCATAAAAATGTCCGTCTTTTTCAAAACAATGAATTGGAATTAAATTATCGTTTTCATCATAATCACCTCGACCGCCTAAACTTTTTTCAAAAATGCAATCTACAATTATATTTCCGTTATGGTCTATAAGACCATAGGCACCATTTTTTTGAATTGAAGAAAAACCACTATCAATTGGAAGATAGCTATCATATGAAATAAAGTGTGAATATTCATAATCATCAACCAAAACAGGGTTAATATCCTCAGCAACGATTGTGGGCTCAACATACCAACTGACCGAAGGAGCCAATTTTTTACTGCACCACTCCAATTTAACATCGTCATTTTCAGCAACATAAATCAAATCTGCATCTTCATAAGCTGTGATAGTCTGAACTGCTTCGGATGTAGCATCATCCCAGAATTCTACTATAGATTTCATGTCTTTTTCCGATTTGAAATTAGAAAAAGTATACTGACAGGCTCGAAGATAAAGTATCGTGCTGTATTTTACTTGAAGTATTGCTTCATTAAGAAGTTCAGGAGTAGCATTTTGGGTATCGAAATATCTTTTGCCGTAGTTATGGCATCCGTTATTATAGTTATTGAAAGCAATTGTCTGAATTTCTGCACATATTTCCGCCTGTTCAGTTGCAGATGTTTTGCTGTCCATACCGAAAAGTGCATCGAGAACCAAGCCTGACGCTTTGATATAAACAGATTTTATGCCAAGAGATTCTTTTGCTAAATCATCTATTTTGTTTGTTGAATAATTGTTTATTACTTCCTCATATACGGATAATGCTGTAGGGGCATTACCGCTATAGTAACTGTAAATGTAGTTTGCAGCTTCACCCAATATTCCGTCCGCCTTGCTTTTAACAGCACCGTAATATACAGCGTTTGCATATGTTTCATAAGCATTTTGAGATGTATAGACTAACTGTGCTATTTCTGTAGCATCTTTTATTCCCGTGCCTGGAATAGCCTCGTTATATACATTGTAGATTTCAATTATATCATCATAAGGTAGACCGAAAAGTTCATAAACACCCTGAGTTTCACCAAGGTCAAGAAGTGTTGAAAAATCTGACATAATATCTGCACCGTCAGAAATGAGACTAAGAAGTTCGGATTCATTTTCGGGACCTTTAATTATGTTTGCAAAGGCTTTTTCGTATTGCTCCTGTTGATATCCACCCCAGATATAGTCAAACCGACAGCCTTTCATCACATTATAGACTGTGGCAAGTCCTACTCCATATATATTATCGAGAAAGTTAACCTCAAAGTCGCAAGGTTCATTTTTCCTGATAATTTTTTCGCAATCCATATACAGATTTTCTTGGAAGGCCGTACAATGTTTAAATATAAGAGTTTCGGTTTTACTAACATACTCATATCTGGTGCGAAGTATATTCATTAATTCTTTAAGCTTACAATACTGTTTGCCTTCGTAAGATATTATTTCATCGACATAATCTACTCTGAAATAACCGTTCTCAAAAGAAATAATGTTGTTGAATGATTTTGTTATGGTTGTATTTGATAATAAAGCGGCTTTTTCAGAATCAATATAAACTTTGCTGTTGTATTCAAGCAGTTCAAGCATTTCCGTAGTCTGGGTTACGGATGATGCCGCCATAATATAAATAGGAGTATAATCATCTTCTGCTTTAACAAAAACCATATTTGACATCAGAATAACAAGTATTAAAAATACAGAAAAAAATTTTTTCATATCATTCAGCACCTCCGTTTGCATAGTGACCGGAAAGCTCAGTTGTAAGAGAGTATAATCCGCCATAAAAAGCATCGGCAAGCTCATAAGTGATTTTAGGTTCACCGTCAACCAACGGTACGGTGAGTTCCGTAGTTTTCAGAGAATAATTGTTATTTTCCAGAGAAGTTTTTATTTTATTCATCAACTCTTCCTCTGCGGACTGATATTCCTCTTTGCTAAGTTCGGAATAGATTTCCGGATTGAAGTTGTCCCAAAAAATCCTTGACACATCAGGTGCAACAACAGTTACTATACATTGAGCATCTGAAACTTCTGTAACTGTGTATGTCATTTTTGAAAATATCAACTCGGCAATCTGCACCCCTTCTTTAGGCGGTGTTTGTGTTTCGCCAATGTTTTGTGTCGTCAAAACATTCTCAAATGCTTCGTTAACTTTTTTTACTTTGTTTTTTTGACACGAAGCAAACGAAAACAACAAAACAGCAGACAAACATAACGCAAAAAGCTTTTTGAGAGTATGTTTTAAGTTCATTTTTTACACATCCTTTGAATGATTCTATTTAGTAAAGATACAATTTCTGTATCAAATTAATGTTAAAACAAAGGCCCACAATTGTCAATGTTTATGTTTGTTTTAGCTTATCTAACTTCAGCAAATGATTTGTGGAATACGATAGTGAAACAACATTAAAATTGTAACCAATATTGTTATAAAAATTTTATAAGATAACTGTGGCAATTAGTGTCCAATCAAACAAATATTGCCTACTTCCTCATTTGCATTTCTTTTTAGTTTTACCTCTTTGACTATATGGACTTTTCATATGCTTTGACTTTTTGAGGATGTTTATTTGTGTTACAAGTTCCTCTTTTGTCAGAGAATCGTAATCAATGCCGAGGGTGTTAAGATACATTTTTACCTTCTTTTCTTCGTCGCTACCTTCAAAATTCAATGCATCCTGCATTTGCTTTTGTGCATCTGCCGCAGGTGAAACTGTGTCCGCCGTTGTTCTGTCGGTTTTGTGGTTTTCACGGATTGTACTGATAATACGGACAAGGTCTTTATGTATCACATGGCTGAAATATTCATCTTCGTCAACTTGCGCAAGTTCCAATGTTCTGACATACAAATCGTTTTCATCGGAGCTTTTCTCCATTGCCGCATTTCGCACAACACCGAGAACAGCATTCAAATCGTTGATTCTCATATCAGCGATTCGGTCAACATAAATTTCAATATCAGTCAGAAATCTTCTGAATTCCTCGTGGGTTGCAATTTCACAAAGTAACCTTGTGTTAATTTTTCCGCTTTCAAGTAAATCAATCATTTCATCACTCATATGTAGATTATTTATTTCTGCATTCGGGTGATTTTTTTGTTCAGTCAGACCGAGGAGATAATCGGTTGAAACACCGTAAAAATTTGCAAGTGTGACAAGATTGAACGGACTCATATCCTTGTATTCTTCTGTTTCGTATTTGCCGAGTGCGGATTTTGAAATACCCGTTTTCTCGGCAAGCTGTTCGAGAGTCAGTTTTTGTTCTGTTCTCAAATCTTTTAATCGTTCTTGTATGGTTAGTTTTAAATACATATTATCACTCCTTCAACCCTATTTTACACCCTTATATGTCCGTTTGTTTGTACTTTTGTATCGAATTTTTCGGGATTTTATAAAAACTGCTCTCTATGCGAGGGCAGTTTTTCTTTAAAGTGTGTGAAACTTATTTTCCAGTTCAGCCAAGTGCAGAAGCTTTAATAGGATTAATGCAAGATTATATGATAACCAATTTATATCCAAGTTATTGCCTGCAAAATAATTATTTCCTCTATATTCAGGAAATCTAAAATATTCGACATTTCCGCCCTCAATATATTTACAAAATGCTTCACAGAAAAAAGATATATCTTCCATATACTTATCAGTAATACTGAGTTCTGAATATAGCAAATCAATTAAAATTTTCAGATTGTGTGTTTTGGGTATTTCGCTACCATTCTTCATTAACAAATATTTCATCCCGATTTCAGTTGCTTGTCTGCCTATATAAATTGTTACTACCGAATTTGGTAATGTTTCAGTAAGTTTATCAAACGCATTTATATACTCCAACCAATATATTTCCCATAGATCTATTTTATCATCCTCATTGAAGTCTTTTTCTGTTCCATTAAAGGAGCGCAGACAACCGAGAACGTCTTCGATATGTTCTTTAGAAGATAGGCTGTCTTTTCTTGATTCCTTTGCGATATCTTTACTATCAACACCATTAAATATTGGTGAATTGCCATAATTCACATGAGCTACAGAAAACGCACCATCAAGTTGTATATAGTCGTTATAACTTATATCACTACCAAACACTTTAAAAATATTCATATTAGACATCTCCTCGTTAAGTTTATACATAAAATTATATCATATTTATTACAATCTTTTCAACAACATAACTACTGCCCCCACAAATGTGAGGGCAGACAATATTATTTCTTTTCAATAGGAATCCAGATTTCTATTGTTCTTTCTGTATATCCGCCTGTGATACCCCAATGATAAACCGCAAGTTCGGGAGCATTTATCATCTGATACTCGTCGTTAGATAACCACTCTGCGGCAATTTGCTTGCGGAGTTCAAAATATTCAGGAATAGGCATTTTAGTTTTTTCTGTTTCAAAAACAAAATATGTTGTTTCGGGAATGTCGATTTCTTCAAAATTGAACTTTTCCATAAAGTCAATTCCCGTAACATCGCTGTTATATAAATTGTTGCGTTCGTAATCGTCTGTTGTTGCAGTAATATAAAAGTCGTAGCCGTCATCATCAAAATTAGTAAGAACGCAATAATCTGACATCTTGTCATTGCTCATTCCTTTGAGCATCCATTGTGATGCTCTTGTGGATGTAAAGAAATCAGCTTCTTGCTGTTTTCTTGATGTGTCGTAAGGTGTTCCGCTGAACCTCTTTTTGTAACCAATGAGTGTAAGTGCAGGTTTCGTTTCAATTCTGTAATTCATAGTTGTACCGCCTTCCAAAGAAAATTTCAGTACAAGACGGGAAAAAGATTTGAGATTGCAGCCGTTATTACGAGCTTGTGACGGTAATATTCCATGGAACTTCTGAAATGCTTTTGCGAAACTGTCAGGACTTTCATATCCGTATTTTAATGCAACATCAATCACTTTTGCATTAGTTGTTGCCAATTCCTTACCGGCAAGAGTTAACCTGCGGTTTCTGATATATTCGCCGACAGTATAACCGCAAAGAATACTGAACACACGCTGAAAATGATAGCTCGATGAATAACACTGTTTTGCAACTTCTTCATAATCAATCGTTTCTGTCAGATTATCTTCAATATAGTTAATAGCTCGTTGTATTCCGACAATCCAATCCATATCTATCCCTCCTTGTCTGTCTTAATTCTACCAAAAGGCTTAATGAATTTCCCGACATTCTGTGTTAAGTGTTGTCGGTTCTACTATAAAGATTATACTACTCACATAAAAACATTTCAACTTCAACATATAAGCACTTGTTACATTTGTAGCAGGTGTTTTTTTGATTTTTCCATCCTCTTGGAAATACGGGAAACAGCTAACATTTTCGCTAAAATGTAATCAACGGGTAACGAAACAATACAATTGAATGACCGTCCGACGAGAACAAACCGCCATGACCTCTCAAAAGAGAGTGAGCGCAGCTGAAAGGCTGACGGCACAGCGCCCATAGAGATATGAGGAATGCCTGTCGGAACTCGAATTTCGGGCAGAAC
>JAZSGU010000108.1:0-1599 GCA_045532895.1 Acutalibacteraceae bacterium
ATATGACGAGATGCCCGAAATCTCCATTCACACTTCAAACGCCGTCAAGGGACTTGAATTCAACAAGACCAAAGCGTATAAGTTTTGGGATGGCTCCTTTGCCGAGGATGTCAAAAAAGGTCTTATAAACAGACCTCAGCTGTCTGATGAGTTTAAAAGCAGTAACGAATTCAAGAGAATAATGAAAATCTGAAATAAAACTTGACCAAACGCGCTCCTGAATCGTATTATAATTATAGAGGTTATTTTTTAATTTTTTTCAAAAAAAGGTGAGAGTTTTTCTCACTTTTTGCGACTAATAAGAGGATGGCATTAAAATATTAATACGATTTTGAAAGGAGTGTCTGTATGTTCACTAAATTATTTTCTTTAATAATGTCTTTCATAATTTCTTTTGCGGGTCTTTTTCCTTTGTTTGGCAATTTTTCCGAAACGAGGGAGGTCGCGTTTGCCGAAACCGCCGACTGCAATTATATTGACGTTCTGGAGAATGACGGCGATTGGAAAATTTTCCGCACTAAAAAGCAGTTTGAAAGCTTTTTTGCCGATGTCGGAGACTGCCCCGCAAAAGAGTATGCGGATGAATTTAATGGCAGTCTTTTCGATAATTATAATGTTGTAATTGTCAATATTGTTCTTCCGAGTTCGAATGAAAATGTTCATGTTAAGTATGCGGAAGAAAACGGCGCAACGCTGAAACTGCAATATATCACTTCAACGCAAACACCTCTGGTTGGCACAACTGCTTTGGAAAACAGCCTTATATTTGTTGTTACAAGCAAGCATGTTTATGACGTTGAGCTTGTGAATGAGGGCAGGGTCCTGCTTCCGTTTGCGATAGCGGATTCATTCGGCAAGCTTTATGAGGTTGTTGAGGCTGATTTGCGAAAATGCGGTGAATATTCAGGTGCAGACAAGCTTGTTTTTTCAAGCTATGCCGAGTGGTCGGCTTATCTTCTTAACGGAGCGTATAAGCTGAATGACTGCGAAGATATGGTAAACAAAAGCTTTTTCGAAACCAATAATCTTGTTTTGGTTGCAGACAGCCTCGCTTGTTTTCATCATTCTTTACGTGTAGGTGAATGGCACACGGAGGGCAATACTTTATATCTGGAATATTGGGATGTGTACGAGAATAAAATTGCACCTGCAGCCGAGAGAGACCAAGCGATTTTGTTTGCCGTCGGTAAAAATATTGATTCCGTTTCTGCAACAAGAAATGAGTTTGATGCAGATTTTATGCTTGACGGAAGCTATGGACTTTTTTAGAAAATAATTAAAAGCCCGCCAATCGGCGGGCTTTTAATTTACCTGTTCAAAATATAGATTGCTAAGTTGAGATAGCCTGCGAATGTGACCCACAGCAGATATGGAATTTGCAGATAAGCGGCGAGGGGGCTGACTTTTTTGAATTTGACAATCATAGTCAGAATGACCGCCCATAGCGCAATCAACCATACAAACGCAAAAAGATATGCGCGCATGTTGAAGAAAATGATGCTCCAAAAGAAATTGAGAAACAGGTTTATTGCGTAAACAATCAATGCTTCGCGCACCGCCTGCGGCTGTTCATCTTTCTTTTGGTAAACAATCGCCGCC
>JAZSGU010000112.1:0-6333 GCA_045532895.1 Acutalibacteraceae bacterium
CCTTGACGATGAAATGGTTATCACCGTTATCGCAACAGGCTTTGACTCAAAGGCGAAGGAACCCGAAAAGGTTGCGGCTCCCGCAAACCCGTTCCTTTCGGCAGTATCAAAGGCACCCGTTGCAGCAGCACCTGCAGCTCCCGTTGAGGCTCCCGCGGCACCCGTTGCACCCGCAGCTCCCGCAGGTCCCAGCATTCCTCACTTCGGCTCCTCGGCTCCCGCTGAGCCCGCAGCCCCCGCAGCTCCCGCCAAGGAAGCTCCCAAGGCAAGCGACGGCTTTGAGGATGACCAGTTCTATATCATGATTAACGACATAATCAAGGGTAAGGACAACCAGTAATATAATAAATTAAGGCACGCCAAGCGGCGTGCCTTTTTGTTATACATTTTTCAGCTTTTCAGCAGCAATGGCAATCTGTTCGTTGGTAGGTTCCCATCCAAAAATGATTTGAATGATTTTGTCATCAATGCAAACTACATATGAGTTGCAGGGCTCACCGTCTTTATAGTAGCGGTAAACTTCGTCTGCATTCCAAACCGATGCGTCAGCTTCTTTTTTAATTGTAAATCCGTTTTTAGCTACTGTCTCGCTAATGGTAATGATTTCTTTTTTGCAAGCATTGAATATAGGTGAAAAGTTTACATGCGTAATATCGCAGGATAATTCTATAGAATTATCCTCAAGAGAATATTGTTCGGTTTTTTCCAAATTAATCAAGAGCAGATAGTCATTGAACTTGTATTTTGAAACTACACCGTTAATCGGAATTAAATCCTCCAAGTTAACGGGGAGATTCTTGTGATGATAAACGGTATAACTTGAGGATATGAAACTGTCAGAGTCTTTTTTGATTTTTTCGCTGCTTTTAGGAAAAATAGGATAAATCAAAACTATACCTGCAATATAAGCAGCAACAAGAACAATAGCTGTATAAAACTTAAAAAACAGTTTTGCATTTTCGCTTAGTTTTGTTTTTGAATAAGCTTTTCTGATTGCTTTGAAAATACAAACAAGAATTGCGGCAAATATAATCAAAAAAATCACAAACAGAATTTGTTGGATTTCCAGTATCATGAGCGTCCGAAGCAAAGAACTGAAGATGTACAGCGGAAGACAGAACAGAACTTCAAACCTGATTATTCGCTTAGTTTCGTAAAACTCACCGCGTTCGGCTGCTGCCTTTGCATTTTTGTGCCATATTAAATATTTGATTATGTTATATAGTGAAAAGGGGATGAAAAACGGCCAAAACCAAATTGCATCAAGGCTATCGGCTAAAGTTTCGATTGGCTCTTTACAAATTAAATATCCGGAAAATGCCGTGAAAATGACAGCAGCAATAATGAAGAAAAAATAGCCGTATATGATTTCACTTTTGGCAAATTTGTGTATGCATTCAAGCTGAATTTGAGCATCTGTTTCAATCGGTATGCAATCGTTGTTTTTACAGCAGAAAATATGAAGCTTATCCGATGAAAGAACAAAACTCCAACCTGCGCAAGTACACATGTCAATAAAATTCTGTCGGTCTTCGGACATGTTTTTATCTTCATTAATATCCTTCGGATAATAGACTGCCGAAAAATTAATGTTTTGTGGCTCAATGCGGTTGTAAACCCAAAAAGTTCTTCCGATTTTTTCGAGCATCCACCCTTTAGCCGCCATCTTTTTTAAATGCTTTTCAATATTTGTGTGGTCATAAAGGGAGAACAGTTCAATACGATATTTTAAATCTCTCATTTGTCATTCTCCTTTCCCAAAAAGCGACGAAAATCCTCTGCTTGTGTACAGATTCGGTTATATTCTGTTTCTAAAAGTTTTTTACCTTTATCTGTTAAAATATAGCTTCTTTTTCTGCCCTCAATCTTTGTTTCACATATTAAATCTTCTTCAACGAATTGCTCCAAGAGATTATAAAGTGTGCCGGGACCTACAACGATGCGACCATTCGTCATTTTTCTTACTTTTTCCATTATATCCGTTCCGCAGCATTCGTTTTTTAAGCACATTAGAATATAAAACATCTGCTCTGTCAGCGTTTGAAATTTAGCTCTCGGCAATTCGTTCACCTCCGATTATCGAATATCGATAATTACAACTTTATATTAACATCGAATATCGATATTGTCAACACAAAAAACAGCATACAATTTAATGTTTAATGAAAATAATTGCAAACAAAAAGCCGCTCTTTGAAAAGAGCGGCAAATATAAATATTTTAAAAAGCTTCAACGGCTGCCTTTTCTGCGGCAAGACCTTTCTTGTAGTTGTCAAGGAATGCCTTGAAGCCCGCGATATCGTCGGCATCGGGGGTAACCTCGGTTGAATCCTGACCCGCAAAAACCTTGTTTTCAAGGTATTCGTCAAGAGCTTCGTTTTCTGCCTTGCTTACCATATATTCTGCAAGGATTGCAACGCCCCACGGACCGCCTTCGCCCGCTGTTTTCATCACCGAAACGGGAGCGTTGAGTGCGGCGCCCATAATCTTCTGACCTGCAACGGGAGCCTTGAAGTAGCCGCCGTGGCCGAGAATGCGGTCAATCTTAACATCCTCGTCAGCAAGGATTTCCATGCCTATGCTGAGGGTTGCAGCTGCGGAGCAAAGCTGTGCTCTTGAGAAGTTTTCAAGAGTGAACTTGCTGTCGGGTCCTCTGAAAAACATGGGCTTGCCGCTGTCGAGACCCGTGATAACCTCGCCGGAAAGATAGTTATATGCAACCAAGCCGCCGCAGTCCTTGTCGCCTGCAAGAGCGGATTCGAAAATTTTGTCAAGCACCTTGTAAATGCTTATCTCCATGCCGAGAGCCTTGCACATGGAGGTGAACATGCCTGCCCATGCATCAATTTCGCCCGAGCAGTTATTGCAGTGAACCATTGCAACGGGCTTGCCTGCGGGGGTTGTTACCATGTCAATTTCGGGATAAAGCTTTGACAGCGCCTTTTCCAGAACAACCATGAGGAAAATTGATGTGCCTGCGGAAACGTTACCTGTTCTGACTGCAACGGAGTTTGTGGCAACCATACCCGTGCCTGCATCGCCTTCGGGCGGGCAGAGGGGAATGCCCGCTTTGAATTCGCCCGTGGGGTCAAGAAGAAGTGCGCCTTCTTCAGTCAATGTGCCTGCGTTTTCGCCCGCAACAAGAACCTTAGGAAGAATTTCATTGATATTCCAAGGATATTCAGCAACCTTTTCGCCGAATTGTTCGAGCATTTTTGCATCGTAATCGTTTGTGTTGCTGTCAATGGGGAACATGCCCGAAGCCTCGCCGACGCCGATAACCTTGTTGCCCGTCAGCTTCCAATGAACATATGCCGCAAGAGTTGCGATAAAGTCAACATCCTTAACATGTTCCTCACCGTTGAGGATTGCCTGATAAAGGTGGGCAATGCTCCAGCGCTGGGGGATGTTGAAGCCGAAAAGCTCTGAAAGCTCTTCCGCAGCCTTGGCGGTTATTGTGTTTCTCCATGTTCTGAAAGGTGCAAGCTGATTGCCGTTTTTGTCAAAAGCAAGATAGCCGTGCATCATGCCACTGATGCCGAGCGCACCAACGCTTGTAAGCTTCACGCCGTATTTTTCAAAAACATTCTTTTTAAGGGCAGCAAAAGCACTCTGCAAGCCTTCCCAGACCTGCTCAAGCGGATATGTCCACACGCCGTTGTCGTATGTATTTTCCCAGTCAAAGCTGCCTGAAGCAAGGGGTTCGTGGTTTTTGCCGATGAGAACAGCCTTGATTCTTGTTGAACCGAATTCAATGCCGAGAGCGGTCTGTGCGGATTCTATAGCGGCTTTTATGTTTTCCATAATTTAACCTCCGATAAAGTGTTCATATTAATACATTATTATAATAATATCAAAACGGAGCTTTTACGTCAAGAAAAATATGCGGCAAACAAACTGAACAAAAACAGCTTGATATATTGCATTTTTTTATTTACTTTGATATAATTACTTTTATATAACAATAATTTTGTTTTTAGGAGGAAAAACATGAACTTGGTCGCAACAGCCAAAGAGGGAATTTCCAAGGTTAAAACTTATTGGAAAACACCGCCTCTGGGCAAGTACATGAATTTCAAAGAAATCGCTTCTCTTGCGGGCGGCGGAATAGGTGTTAAATTTATTATCACCTGTATTTCGGCGGTGCTGCTTTCGGCAACAAACGTTTTTGTCGGTAACACAATCGGCATTGAGCCGATGAATATGTATTTCATATATATTCTTGCTGTTATCATAAGCTTCCCGCTGACGATGCTCAGAGCTTATATCATCGACAACGCTCGAAACAGAAAAGGTAAATACAGACCCTACATACTCACCATGGGCCTGCCCACGATTGTTCTTGCCATAGGTTATTTCTGGATGCCCTATGAGAAAATGGGCAGCCAGATGATGAAATGTGCTGTTGTTCTTCTTTTTAACATCGGTTTCCAGTTTTTCTATAATTTCCTTTATGATGCATATGACAACTACATTGTTGTTCTTTCACCCAACACACAGGAGCGCGCAAATGTTTCTTCAATCAAATCGGTTACGGATTCTCTTGCGCCCACAATAACAAACGCAATCATACCTCTGCTCGCAACATCGATTATCGGCACAAACAATCTTAACGATATCAGACTTTACAGATATATCTGGCCTCCCATTCTTATTCTCGGTTTCTTGTTGAGTGTTATCGTTTATGTTAACACAGAGGAAAAGATTGTTCAGGCGAAGACCCATGTTGTTCAGATAAAGTTTATGGACGCGATTCGCGCCGTTGCAAAAAACAAATATTTCTGGGTTATTTCGCTTGCAGGCTGGCTCGGCTTTCTTGAGGGTGCCTACGGCAGCATTCTTAACTGGCTTTATTCATATCAGCATGCCTGCACCGGCGGCGAATATTCGCTGATTGTTACAATTTACGGCAACGCATCGCTTTGGGGCATGCTTCTTGCTCCGTTGTCAATCAAAAAGCTCGGCAAAAAGAATACTCTTATTTTAACAAATGCGCTCAACATTGTTTTCATTGCGGCGATTTATCCCGTTGTTAAATATGCCGACATCAGCGTTATGATTTGGCTTGTTATGATTTGCCTTTGGTTCAACGCTCTTGTAGGCTCGTTCGCTCATATTCTTACTCCGAGCCTTAACGGCGATATCCGCGACTATCAGCAGTATATTACCGGCGAGAGAATCGACGGCATGTTTGCCGCAGTCGGTCTTATCGGCAGCGTTATCACAATGGTTACAAGCTCGGTTCTTCCGGCGATTTATGAAAAAGTCGGCTTTAACGAAACGAAGCTTGCACAGCTTCTTCCCGAGATTGTTGCTCAGGAGGGTGAGCTTCTTGACCCGACAAATGTTTACAATGTTCTTTATCACAAAGAAACGTTCATAAGCATTTTCGGCGTTCTTATTGCTGTTTCAATTCTCGGCGCGGCAATGAATGTTATTCCCTATTTCTTCTATGACCTTTCCGAGGTTAAGCAGCAGGGCATGATTAAAGTTCTCAAAATCCGTGCCCTTTTTGAGGATTACGGCAACGGAATTCTTAAGGATAAAGACCTTGTCGAGGCAATCGAAATTATCAGAGAAGCCAATGAGCTTGACGGCGCACAGCCCAAGAACATAAAGGAATACAAAGCGGCTAAAAAGCATGCTTCAGGCAAGGAAGAAAAGAAGGCGGCTAAAAAAGCGTATAAAGAGGCTTTGGAATTTAACAAGAATCTCGAAATTTCAAAGTTTGTTATCGATGAAATGAACCGTTTCAACACCTCTTTCGGCAAAAGGCAGCTTGACGACGCAAGAAAAACCGCGCATGCAGGCTATGAGGCGATTTACGGCTATGAGAAAACCGAGCTTGCGGCGGCAAAGGCATTGCCCAAGTCAACTCCCGAAGAAAAGGAATACAGAAAAGATGCAGTATCAAGAGCTCGCGACTTTATAGAGGCTCAAAAGGCTGCGGCAAAGTATTATTCAAACAATATAGTTGAATTTGATATCGGTGTTTTCGAAAAGCTTTTTGCTAAAGAGGATGAGCTTGACGAAACACTCGAAGCAACATACAAGAAGCTTTACAAGGCAAGGGATGAAAAGGATAAGGACGAAATTGCCCGTTACATGCAGCAGGTTAAGGATATCAAAGCGCAGCAGAAGCTTCTTGAAAAAGAAATTAAGAAAGCAACAAACGACAACTCTGTTTATAACCGCGCCGCAAGACCGGTTATCAAGGCAAAGAAGCTTATAACACAGAGCGAAAACTATTCAAAGTTTGATGAAATCGCCGCGATGTATGACGAAGCAAAGGCGCGCCATGAAAAGGCGCAAGCAGAGGCGGCGGCAGAAGCC
>JAZSGU010000056.1:0-15659 GCA_045532895.1 Acutalibacteraceae bacterium
GAGGATATGTGGATAGGTCAAAGCCCCGTTAACAGAAATCTGGAAGAAATCGCAAGCATTTAAGGAGAATACAACATTGGCAGTTTCAAAAGATAAGATTAGAAATTTTTGCATTATCGCTCACATCGACCACGGCAAATCAACCCTTGCGGACAGACTGCTTGAAAAAACAAAGGCGGTTGCCCTGCGCGATATGACAGCACAGCTTCTTGACAAAATGGATTTGGAGCGCGAAAGGGGCATCACAATCAAGGCTCATGCCGTTAAGCTCGACTACCTTGCCGAAGACGGTGAGGAGTATGTGCTCAACCTCATCGACACCCCGGGTCACGTTGACTTTAACTATGAGGTTTCGCGTTCGCTTGCGGCTTGCGAGGGCGCGGTTTTGATAATCGACGCTTCGCAGGGTGTTGAGGCGCAGACACTTGCCAACACCTACCTTGCACTTGACCACGACCTTGAAATAGTGCCCGTTATCAACAAGATTGACTTGCCCTCTGCCGACCCCGACAGAGTTGCAGCCGAGGTTGAGGACGTTATCGGCCTTGATTGCTCCGAAGCGCCGCGAGTTTCGGCAAAGACTGGCGTTAACATTGAGCAGGTGCTTGAAAAAATCGTTAAGGATATGCCCGCACCCGAAGCAAACGACGATGCTCCCCTGCGTGCACTTATCTTTGACTCGGTTTATGACAGCTATAAAGGCGTTATTGTTTATGTCCGTGTTAAAGAAGGCAAAATCAAGCCCGGCGACACAATGCGAATGATGGCAACGGGCGCGGAATTCACCGTTGTTGAAACGGGCTATATGAGAGCAACCATTCCCGAGCCCTGCAAGGAGCTGACTGCTGGCGAGGTCGGATATATCACAGCTTCAATCAAAACCGTAGGCGATGCAAGAGTCGGCGATACGGTAACAACCGTTGAAAACCCCGCCGCCGAGCCCCTGCCCGGCTACCGCAAGGTTAACCCCATGGTTTTCTGCGGCGTTTATCCCGCAGACGGCGCGGACTATGAAAACCTGCGTGACGCGCTCGAAAAGCTTCAGCTTAACGATGCCGCCCTGACCTTTGAGCCCGAAACCTCGGGTGCATTGGGCTTCGGCTTCCGTTGCGGCTTCCTCGGTCTGCTTCATCTTGAAATCATTCAGGAACGCCTTGAAAGAGAGTATGACCTTGACCTTGTAACCACAGTTCCGAGCGTTGTTTACAAAATCAACCTCACAGACGGCACAATGGTTGAGATAGATAACCCCACTCACTACCCCGACCCCGCAACAATCGCCACCTGCGAAGAGCCCTTCACAGATGCCCACATCTATGCGCCAACGGAATATGTAGGCACGATAATGGACCTTTGTCAGGACAGACGCGGCGTTTTCAAGAATATGGATTACATCACTCCCGAGCGAGTTGATATACACTATGAACTGCCGCTTAACGAAATCATCTACGACTTCTTTGATTCGCTCAAATCAAGAACAAGGGGCTATGCTTCGTTTGACTATGAGATACGCGACTACCGCAAGTCCAACCTCGTTAAGCTCGATGTTCTTCTCAACGGCGATATCGTTGACGCGCTTTCGTTTATCATTCACGCAGACAAGGCTTATGCCAAAGCAAGAAAGATTGCGGAAAAGCTTAAAGACAACATTCCCCGCCAGATGTTTGAAATACCCATTCAGATTGGCATAGGCGGCAAGATTATCGCACGCGAAACGGTAAAGGCAATGCGCAAGGATGTTCTTGCCAAGTGCTACGGCGGCGACATTACAAGAAAGAAAAAGCTGCTTGAAAAGCAGAAAGAGGGCAAAAAGAGAATGCGTCACTTCGGCACTGTTGAAGTTCCGCAGGAGGCATTCATGGCTGTTCTCAAGCTTGACGATAATGATTAAAACTTTGTTTAGTGAAAAGTTTCGGGGCTGCGCTGCTATCTATAATGGGCACGGGTGAAACCTGTCCTTAACTCTTCACTTTTCAATACTCATTAAAAAGGGCGGCCGCGCAGGGTCGCCCATATGTTTTTCAGGTGATTTTATGAAACCAATCGGTCTTTATCTTCACATTCCGTTTTGCAACGGCAAGTGCCCCTACTGCGATTTTTATTCGGTAACCCCGAAAGAAAACGTCATAAACGACTATGTTGGTGCCCTCTGCAAAAAAATCGACGAAGCGGGCGGAGTATATGACACGGTTTATTTCGGCGGCGGCACTCCGTCATTAATCGGGTCGGATAACATTGCAAAAATCATGTCGCATATAAACCGTACGCCCGACTGCGAGGTTACTCTTGAATGCAATCCGTCAGACACGGGCGCAGTCAATTCGGCGTTTGATTTTGAGGTTGCGGCAAAAAGCGGCATTAACCGCATTTCCATGGGTCTTCAAAGTGCCGACAATGCCGAAAGAAAGGCTCTCGGCAGGCGTGGCGGCTGTGATGATGTTGAACGAGCAATTAAAAGAGTAAAAGCCGCAGGAATTGACAATATTTCGCTTGATTTGATGCTCGGTGTGCCCAATCAGACGGTGGAAAGTCTGAAAAAGTCAATAGATTTCTGCAAAAATTCAGGCGCAAAGCATGTGAGCGCATATATGCTGAAAATTGAAGAAAATACGCCGTTTTACAGGATAAAAAACACATTGATTCTGCCCGATGAGGATGAAACGAGTGACCTTTATCTTTTGGCGGTTGATGAATTGAAAAAAGTGGGCTTTGAACAATATGAAATATCCAATTTTTCCGTAAAGGGCTTCGAAAGCCGCCATAATCTCAAATACTGGCGATGTGAGGAATATCTCGGCATCGGCGCGGCGGCGCATTCTTTTAAAAACGGTAAAAGGTTTTATTATGAGCGCAGTATTGACGGCTTCATAGCGGGCAATCCGACGATTGACGACGGATATGGCGGCGACGATGAAGAGTTTATCATGCTTGCTTTACGCCTTTCAGAAGGCTTGATTTTTGAAAATTATAAAAAAATCTTCAAAAAAGCCGTTTCGGAGAACTTAATCAAAAAAGCAAAAGAGCTTGAAAAGCATGGACTTGTTAAGGTAACCGATTATAACATTTCTTTGACCGTCAATGGCTTTTTGCTGTCAAACGCGGTGATATGCGCATTAGTTGACTATTAAAAAAATATATGTTAAAATAAAGAAAAAAATAAAGGAGGACAAAACATGAAAAAGATTATCAGCGTTTCCATCGCGGCTGTTTTGCTTGTTATGTCAGTTTTCTCGGTTAATGTCTTTGCGGCAGACACCACCAAAACAGAAGCTCTGCTTGACAAGCTCAACACCTCAAAAGAGGTTGCCGTTTCACTCAAAGCAGGTGACATTCCCCTTTTCGGCAGCAATTCCGATGCTTCAGACACCGTTTACATCAAAGGCGATATGGCAGCTTACGAATATAACGCAGGCTTCCTGAGCGTCAGAGTTGTGCTTAACGGTGACGAGATTGTTGCATTTCTTCCCATCCTCCCCTTTATTCATGTCAAGCTTGAAAGCTCCGCTCTCGGCTCGGTTGATATCTGGGGACTTATCGAAGACGCAACAAAAGTAACAATGGGCGTGCTCGCTTATGTTGACACCTATGAAGAAGAGCTTGGCGGCGTTAAATACACGGTTGAAGAATTTAACGACAGAGCTCAGGTTACAAGCAAATTCTATTATCAGAACGACGAGCTCAAGCTCCTCAATGTTGTGGATAAGCAAACAAATTCAGTTCAGAATACATATTTCGAAAGCATCAGCTTTGATGTTGACGATTCAATCTTTGAGCTTCCCGCAATTTCATTTGATTTAACGCCCGTTCTTCAAGGTCTTTTCCTTGCATTGATTGCAGCATAATAATAACCGACAGAGAATTCTCTCTGTCGGTTTTCTTTTTTATACCGTTTTCATTCTCAATTTAAGATTATCGCTAATCATTGCAATAAATTCGCTGTTGGTGGGCTTGCCCCTCTCGTTTTGGATTGTGTAGCCAAAATAGGAGCTTAAAACATCAACATCGCCTCTGTCCCAGGCAACCTCAATAGCGTGCCTGATTGCGCGCTCAACCCTCGACGGCGTCGTTTTAAAGGTTTTGGCAACCGTGGGATAGAGTATTTTTGTTACGGAGCTTATCATTTCGCCGTTGTTAACCGATAAGATAATTGCTTCGCGTAAGTACTGATAGCCCCTGATATGGGCGGGCACACCGATTTGATGCATAATCTGCGAAACAACCACCTCAAGGTCCTTGACCCCGCTCTGATTAGTGGATGAATTATGGAGGCTGGAAAACTGTATAATTCTTTCGGCAAGCATTTGCGGATTATAAGGCTTAAGGAAATAATAATCGGCGCCTGCTTTTAAAACCTCGCTCTCAAAGCGCTGATTATCTGCACTTGAAAGCACCATTACAATCGGCCTTTTATCGAGCTTCATGGAATCAAGCTCCCTCAAAACTCCGAGAGCATCCACTCTTGGCATAAATCCGTCCATCAGCAGCACATCGGGCCTTTCACCAACAGCAAATCGCTCGATAATCTGCAAACCGTCCTTGATAACGGTTGACACCTCAAAACCGTTTGAGCGCAAAAGCGCCGCAAGCTCATGGGATGTTTCGCTTCCGTCCTCCGTTATCATTGCTTTCAACATTTTTCTCATGGTTTTACCTCCGTGTGATTTAGTACAGCGAGATATTACCATATTTTGTCAAAATTGTCAATAAATTCCAGCCAAAAAATGTCAAAAATTAATCGCATTTTGTGACACGCTAACCACCGATATATACTTTTCTCCTCGTATTCGATTGGATTTAGCGGTTAATCTTCTTTTTTGTAAGTTTAAAATTTTGGTTGCAAAGCGTCTTGTAAGGGATAAAATCCGATGCAAGCCGCTTTGCTTATTGTTTATTCTTCGCTTCGTGATGCTTTAAGCAGCGTTGTTGAGCGATTCCTGCGTCGATGTCATACGGCTTGCAAAAATGCCGTAGCCCTGAGTGGGGTCATTTACAAATACATGGGTTACTGCGCCCACGAGCATTGAGTTTTGCACAATGGGGCTTCCGCTCATCCCCTGCACAATTCCTCCCGTTTTTTCAATGAGCTCGGGGTCGGTCACTTTAATTATCATATTTCTGGAAGAAAGGTCTGTTGCCGGATAAATCTTGGTTATTTCAATATCATAATATTGCGGACCACTGTCATCAATCGTGGTTATCATCTGTGCCGCGCCGAGCTTTACCTCACTTTCAAGGGCTACGGGCAAGGTTTTTGCGCCTGACGGCTGCAAAAGCTCACCGTAAACACCGGTTTCGCAGTTAACACGAAGGCTGCCCAAGGCGATATCAGAAAACACTCCGCAAAGCTCACCGGGATTGCCTGCGCTGCTCTTATAGAAGCCGTTGACTCTCGCTCTGACTGCCTCGCCGTTGTTAAGCGGCATAATTTTGCCCGTATCAACATCGCACACGCCGTGACCAAGCCCCGCAAAGGTGCCGTTGCTGTCGTCATAAAACGTTACCGTGCCGATGCCTGCAGAGCTGTCCCTGACCCATATACCCGCCTTATATCCGCCGTTAACGGATTTTTCGGGTTTGAGGGTAAGGTCAAGCTTTTCGCCGCCTCGGTCAACCGTCAGCCGAAGCGGCTTTCCGAGCGAATTTTCAACCGCATCATTCATTTGCTGAGAGCTTAATGCGCTCTCGCCGTTGATATGCGTTATAATATCTCCGCATTTAAGACCCGAATCAATCGCAGGGTCTTTTGAGCCTGACGGCGTTGTTACAGAATCTATGCTGACAACTATAATACCTTTCATATACAGCTTGATGCCGAAAACATCGCCGCCAACGCCGACATATTTCCGCTTTGTGACATTGACTGTTATATCCTTAACAGGAATAATCTTCAGCGCGGTTATCTGCGCTTTGTATTCGCCCGAAAATGCCGTGCCCGCCGCAAGAGCAACATTCTCCTGCATTGAAAACACCGCGCCGAAATCATACCTTTCGTTATCGGCAACGCTTATATTATCGGGCAGATTTTCCGTGCCGTAAACAACGGCAGAAAACACACCGATGCACAAAACCAAAAGTGCTGTGCAAAGAGCTTTTAAAAAATGCTTCATCTTTCACCTCCGTGTTTTGATTTTGCTCCGCGTTTTGCGAAGCACTAATAATTTGTGCCGCCGAGAGTGAATTAAACCGAGGATATTTAAGCCGTAAAAAACTTTCTTTTCTTCATTTTTTTGTTGAAAAATCGAATCAATGTGTTATAATATTAATATACCTTATTAATTCGCCAACTTGTATTTTTTCGGATATATAGAGCTAAGGAAAGAACTCCTCTTTTTCGAGGAGTTCTTTCCGTTTTTTGCATGTTGACATATACCCCCTATGGGTATATAATAAAATTGAAACGAGGTGTTGTTATGGCTGATAATTGCTGCTGTCACAAAACGAAACAGCGCACACAGGAAGAATATAAAAGCCTTGTCCACAGACTTAACCGTATAGAGGGTCAGATAAGAGGCATAAAGAGAATGATAGACGAGGATGCATATTGCACAGATATATTGGTGCAGTCCTCTGCGGTATGCGCGGCAATGAACGCGTTTAACAAGGAATTGCTTGCAAATCATATTAAAACCTGCGTTGCGGATGATATCCGCGCTGGCAAGGACGAAACAGTTGACGAGCTTGTTGCAACGCTGCAGAAGCTTATGAAATGAGGCAAAAAATGAAACAGTTTAATATTAGCGGAATGAGCTGCGCCGCCTGCAGTTCAAGAGTTGAAAAGGCGGTTGCGGGCGTTGAAGGCGTCACTTCCTGCTCTGTCAGCCTTTTAACAAATTCAATGGGTGTTGAAGGCACAGCAGCCAATGCCGCAATTATAGCCGCGGTTGAAAACGCCGGCTACGGTGCCTCCGTCAAGGGTGAAGCTCTAAATAAAACAAACGAAAATGAGGAAATACTCAAAGACAAAGAAACACCCGCGCTCAAAAAGCGTTTGATTGCATCGCTCGGATTTCTTGCCGCGCTGATGTATGTTTCGATGGGGCACATGATGTGGGGCTTTCCCCTGCCCGCCGCTCTTGCGAATAATCACCTTGCATTGGGGCTTTTACAGCTTTTGCTTGCCGCTGTTGTTATGGTAATCAACCAAAAATTTTTCATCAGCGGATTCAAAGGGCTTATTCATAAATCGCCCAATATGGATACTCTCGTTGCACTCGGGTCGGGAGCATCATTTGTTTGGAGCGTTTATGCGCTGTTTGCAATGACTGCCGACATTCACGAATCGGCAGAATACATGCACGAATTATATTTTGAATCGGCGGCAATGATTTTAACTCTGATAACCGTCGGCAAAATGCTGGAAGCGCGCTCAAAAGGCAAAACAACGGATGCTTTAAAAAGCTTGATGAAGCTTGCGCCAAAAACCGCAACAATAATCAAAGACGGCAAGGAAATTGAAGTGCCCGTTTCGCAGGTACAAAAAGGCAGCGTTTTTGCCGTTAAAGCGGGCGAAAGCATTCCCGTTGACGGCGTTGTTATTGAAGGCACGGCGGCGGTTGACGAATCCGCGCTGACGGGCGAAAGCATTCCCGTTGACAAGGCTCATGGTGATGCGGTATCTGCCGCAACGATAAACAAATCGGGCTATATCATATGCGAGGCAACAAGGGTCGGCGAGGATACAACTCTTTCACAGATAATAAAAATGGTCAGCGATGCGGCTGCAACAAAGGCACCTATTGCCAAAATTGCAGACAAGGTTTCGGGCGTGTTTGTGCCGATAGTAATTATGATTGCCGTAATAGCAACCGTAGTTTGGCTGATTTTGGGCGAGAGCTTCGGCTTTGCGCTTGCGCGCGGAATTTCCGTGCTTGTCATAAGCTGCCCGTGCGCTTTGGGGCTTGCAACACCCGTTGCGATAATGGTCGGCAGCGGAATGGGCGCAAAAAACGGTATACTTTTCAAAACTGCCGTTTCTCTTGAAGAAGCCGGCAGGGTTAGTATTGTTGCGCTTGACAAAACGGGAACAATAACCAAGGGTGAGCCTCAGGTTACGGATATCATAGCTGAAGAAACAGCCGAAAATGAATTGCTCACCCTTGCATATTCGCTTGAAAGAATGAGTGAGCATCCGCTTGCAAAAGCGATTGTTCAAAAAGCATCTGAAATGAATTTACAATCTGAAGATGTTACTGATTTCAAAACTCTTCCGGGCAACGGTCTGCAGGCAAAAATCGGAGATTCGGCTGTCATTGGCGGCAGTTTGAAATTTGTCAGCGAAAAAGCAGAGGTTTCCGTGCTTTTAAATAAAAGAGCAACAGAGCTTGCCGAAAACGGCAAAACACCCATGCTGTTTGCCAAAGACGGCAAAGCACTCGGAATTATTGCGGTTGCAGACACATTGAAAGAGGACAGCCCCGAAGCAATAAAGCAGCTTCGGAATATGGGTATAAGGGTTGTAATGCTGACGGGTGACAACGAAAAAACCGCCAACGCCATTGGCAAGCTTGCAGGCGTTGACGAGGTTATAGCGGGAGTTCTGCCCGACGGCAAGGAGAGCGTTATACGCTCGCTCAAAAAGCACGGAAAGGTCGCCATGGTCGGCGACGGCATAAACGATGCTCCCGCACTCACCCGCGCGGATATCGGAATTGCAATAGGTGCGGGCACGGACATCGCCATTGATGCGGCGGACATCGTTCTTATGAAAAGCCGCCTGACAGACGTTGCGGCGGCAATACGTTTGAGCAGAGCAACGCTTAATAATATTCGCCAAAACCTTTTCTGGGCATTTATTTATAATATTATCGGCATTCCGCTTGCGTCGGGCGCGTTCATTCCGCTCGGTCTTACACTAAACCCCATGTTCGGCGCGGCAGCAATGAGCCTTTCAAGCTTCTGCGTTGTTTCAAACGCATTAAGGTTAAACCTCTTTAAATTACACAGCACCAAAAAGGATAAAAAAATTAAAACAAAAATAAAGGAGAAAAAAGCAATGACAAAGACAATGAAGATTGAGGGCATGATGTGCCCCCACTGCGAAGCAAGGGTTAAGAAAACTCTTGAAGCAATCGCCGAGGTTGAAGCGGCTGAAGTAAGCCACGAAAACGACAGCGCAGTTGTTACGCTCAACGCCCCGCTTGCAGACGAAGTTCTTAAAAGCGCGATTGAGGAGCAGGGTTATACGGTTGTTGAAATAAAATAAAAACAAAGCGGTGTCACACGACACCGCTTATTTCTTTTGCCGCTTTTACGGCGATATTATACAAGTCTTCTTTGCAGGTTTTGAGAATTTCATCAAACGGTTTATCGGTTTCGCAGGAAAAATACAGCTCCGATACGACAAGACTTTTGATTTTTTCAGCGCCCTTTCCCCTGCTTCCGCAGATTGCGATAACCTTTTTGTTAAGGCTTGCCGCTCTTCGGGCGATGCCCGAAATAACCTTGCCGTTTGCGCTTTGAAAATCAAGCCTGCCCTCACCCGTTATTATCAAATCTGCTTCGGCTGCTTTTTGGTCAAAATCGGCGGCATCAAGAAGAATATCTATACCCTTTTTAAGCTCCGCGCCGAGAAATGCAACCGCACCCGCGCCCATTCCGCCCGCCGCACCTGCGCCTTTGATTTCAGAAACATCTATGCACAAATCATTTTTGATTATCGCCGAAACATGGCGCAAACCGCCGTCAAGCCGAATAACCGCCGCTTCATTTGCTCCCTTTTGCGGCGCAAAAACATATGCCGCCCCGTTTTCGCCAAAAAGCGGATTTTCAACATCACACGCGGCGACAATGGGTATTGTTACCGGATTTTTCGGCTTGTTTATCTTTCTTACTTTTGACATTGTTTCACCGACGGGAACAAAGCTTTCTCCGTTTTCATCAATGAATTCCCAGCCGAGCGCGCAGGCCATTCCAAGCCCGCAGTCATTGGTTGCACTGCCGCCGAGACCGAGAAGAATTTTTTCAGCTCCGCCTGAAACGGCATGCTTTATAAGCTCACCCACCCCGAAGGTTGTAGCCTTTTCGGGGTTTTTGTTTTTGCCCGCAAGTGGCAGACCCGCGCATGCCGCCATTTCGATAACGGCGGTTTTATCGGGCAAAAGCAGATATTCCGCAAGCATCTTTTCACCGAAAACTCCGCAAACCTCCGCTTTCACGGCTTTACCGCCGATAATTGACTGCATGCAGGCGCAAAGCCCCTCGCCGCCGTCGGCAGCGGGGAGCTTTGTTATTTCTGCATCTTTAAGTGTATCTTTGATTGCCTGCCCGATTATGTCGCAAACCTCTTTCGCGGTGAGCGTGCCTTTAAAGCTGTCGGGCACTATAAGTATTTTCATCATATTATTCAGCCGATGCTCTTCTGATGTATTTTTTGAAAAATGCTACGCCCGAAGCAACGGTATCAACGGGGATTCTTTCGTTTGTGCCGTGAGTGCAGCGGAGAAGAGATACACTCACTCTGTAGGGCGCATAACGGTAAATATTTTCACAGATGGGCTCATAGTAGCAGGCATCTGTGCCTCCCATAACAAGATAAGGTGCAACGATTGCATCTTTATTATCCTGCATAACAATTTCTTCGATGATTTTGAAGGCTCTGGAATCTGTGGGAGAGAATTTTGAAGCTTCTTTTGCCTTAAGCACCTTAACCTCAATATCCTTGTTTCTGCAAACCTTACGGATATGCTTTTCAACATCTTCAACCGTTACGCCGGGCATTTGCCTGAAATTAACCGTAACACTTGATTTTTGAGGCAGAACATTGGCTGCGGGGCTGCCCTGCGCCATTGTAACGGCGGTTGTTGTTCTTACAAGACACGCGGCAAACGGAATCTTTGTCATGCCGAATTTAAGCAAGGGATGAAGAAGATTAAGATTGCACATAACAAGCCTTGCGGGATATGTGCAGTTTCTTCCGATACCGGAGAAAAGCTCTTTGACAAAAGGAAGAAGCTCCGCCTTGAACTGATTGCCCTCAAGGTCATTTATAACCTTCGCAAGCTCACCAAGGCCCGAATGAACGGGAGGCTGTGATGAATGGCCGCCCTTCGCGTTAACGGTTATTTCAAAATCGGTATATCCCTTTTCGGCGATGCCGATACCGACAAGTTCTTTGTTGTTAAGGATTCCCTTCACATTGATGGGGATAATTGCGCCGCCCTCATCAAGAACCGAATCAAGATGAATTCCTCTTTCTTTAAGAGTGCGCATAATATTTTTTGCGCCGCCGTCTTCGGAAGCAACAACCTCTTCGTCCTGACCGAAGAGAAGATAAACATCTCTTTCGGGTTGGAAGCCCTCTTCAAGAAGAGTTTCAACAGCATCCATAACCGCAATAAGGTGGTTTTTCATATCAAGAGCGCCTCTGCCCCAGATGAACTCACCGTCGTTGTGACCGCTGAAGGGTGCATATGTCCAATCCTGCTCCGTGCCCTCCGAAATGGGAACTACGTCCTGATGAGCAAGAAGCGCAATAGGCTCAAGGTCGTCCCTTGTACCTTTCCAATGATAAATAAGGCTTGCCTCCTGAATAACCTCTTTTTTCAAGGTCTTGTGAATAAGAGGAAAGGCTTCTTCAAGAAAAGCATGAAATTTATCAAACTGTGTAAAATCAATCTTTTCCTTGTCGGGATAGCTGATTGTGGGAATAGAGATTGCCTTTGAAAGATGCTCCTGGCATCTTTTTGCATCAACCTTTTCTTCTGTTGCTGCGCCGTAATCCTTTTTCTTCGGAACATAAAGCGCCGCTTTTATTGCCGTTGCGCCTGCCGCAACACCGGCTGCGCCGAGAATAACCTTACCGATAACAGACATATATTATACTTCCTTTCAGAAAATTGTTAACAAATCACATAAAAAATTTGCGGCTGACCCATGCCTTAAGCCTTCTGCTTTTTTCAAGAAAAGCAAAGAAAATCATAAGCGAAACACAGCATGCGGTCATAACAAGCGAAACGGGAAATTGCAGTTTGCCGTTATAAAACATATTCATGCAAATTTCAATCACAAACGACATAACATTTATTGCGCCGAGAACCGCTATCGCTATAAGCGGTTTGCTTCGGGGCTTTTTGAGCCAGAAAATAAACAGATTACATATTGCCCACAGAGCAATAACAACGGGCAGCACGATTGAATTAAACCAGCCATTGTCATCGCCGTAGATTTTAAACATATTAAGATAAAACAAAAGAGCAACGGCATCTATGCCGAGAGAAATCACGGGTATCTGCTTTTTCCAAAGAAGCGGGAACAAAAACCATATCCATGCCACACAGCAGCCACCGACAATATATTTGACAACGCCGCTTTCAAACATAAAGGTGTTTAAAACTATTAAAACAAGATTGGGAATGAGCATGACAAGAGAGAGCACGAAAACCAGATATTTTTTGCTCAACGACTTCGGGATAATAATATGATCCGGATAAACCGTTTTTTGTGCACTGTTATTTGCTTCACGCGGATTTATAACAGGCGTGTCGCAAAGCGGGCATTCGGGGCAGCCCTTTTCAAGCTCCACACCGCAGTTAACGCAATATGACATCAGTTTTTGCCTCCCTTTATAAGGTGTCTGTTGCTTTCAATCTTGACGGGTATGCCGAGTTTAACAAGAGTTGAGAAAAACTCGCGCTGTATTTTCGGGTCCTCATAAATATTGGAAACAGTAAATGCAAGCGTGTCTTTATATGAAAGCACACCGCATCTTGCGCCGTTAATCCTTGCCGGGCCCGTAATCAAAACGAGCTTTTCAATGTATTGCTCCATTTCCTTTGGTGCTTTTATTATGCCCACATTTGAAACAAGGCAGCTTGTTGCCCTTTCGCCGCCAATCAAATAAACCACGCTTATGCCGAAGTCTTTTAGGAAAGACGGAATCACACGCATAATCGGATTTTTTTCAATGCCCATATTGCCGTAAATCATTGACCTGAGCTCTTTTTCATTGTTAATATAACGCAGATAGAGTGAAAGCTGATTTATGATTTCGGGCAAGGTGTATTCACCCATTTTAGGGTCAATCCGGAAAGAATAGCAAAGCATGAAATTTCGGAGAGTTTCGCTCCCGAAAAACGGACGCGCATTGACGGGAATCTGAATACCGACATGCTTTTCTTTGCTTTTTGACTCGGATTTTTGCATGTTATACATAACCCAAAGCAAAACAGCCGCAAGGTATTCCGTAACCGTTACTCCATGCTCCTTAGCTTTTTCCTTAACAACAGAAACGGGCATGTAACCGGTAGTAACGCTCAAAAAATGCTTGGGAAGCTTTTTACCCTTGAATCGGTATGTGAATTTTTGAATTCTTTTTGCCTTTGCCTTTGACTGACAGTTTTTTGAATAAGAATCCTCCAGTTCACCCGCACGCGGAGCTTCTTCGATATCATAAACCGCATCACCGTTGGGAATATCCTTGCCTGTGAGGCGAAGATAAACAGCGACCAAAGTCATGAAAAACCGTGAAGCGCCGAAGCCGTCGGTTAACGAATGATAAAACTCAACAGAAACCCTGTTTTCATAGTAATACACTTTAAACAGATAACCTCGGTTTTCTTTCCACTTAAAGCGCTGGCATGGGTTTGCAATATCCTCCATAACGGGCGGTGCGCCATAGGGATTTTTTTCAAAATAATGCCAAAAAAAGCCTGCACGCATTCTTACATCAAAGCCGGGGAAACGCACCATTGTCATTTCCAAGGCTTTTTCAAGTAATTCCTTATCCACTTTTTCCGTCAGCGTTGCCGAGAATCGAAAAACATTGGAACGCGACGATGTATCCTGACCCGGAAAAACTTTTGCCGCATTATCCAGTTTGTACCACTCGCGCTGGCGTAAAGGTAATTTTTTATTCATGTGTTACACACCTTAAAAGCTTGATTTCAGAAGAAGCTTAACTGTGTTGACTTTGGCAGCGACTCAAACGCTCCGCCCTCTTCAAGAGCGGCAATAATCGTTTTTGACGCACCTGAACGAATCTGGAAATCCTCGATTGAAAGGAACTCTCCGCCGCCGTCGTTTCTTGCGGCTTCAAGACCCTCTGCCGCCCTGCCGCCGCAGCCTGCAATGGCAGAGAATGGCAGGCGGATTTTTCCGTCCTCAATAATATATCGGTTGGCGGTTGATTTGTAAATATCGATTGGCAGAATTTCAACGCCGCGAGCCATCATTTCATTGATAACCTGCAATGAAGTGAATGTGCCTTCCTCTTTTGCGGTTGCCTGCTTCATTTTCATCTTAGCGCTGATTTCATCCATTTTTTCTCGAACGGCGGCTCTGCCCTTTAAAACAGACGCCGTGTCGATATCTTCACCGCGCACGGTCATATAGGTTGCATAATATTCAACCGGTCGGTAAAGCTTATACCATGCAAGGCGCATTGCCGCGCTTACATAAGCCGCCGCATGAGCCTTGGGGAACATATATTTAATCTTCATGCACGAATCGAGATACCACTGCGGAACACCGTGGTCAAGCATTTCTTTTTTATGCTCATCGGTCAGAAGCGAAGTTGCCTTGCCCTTTCTGACGATTTCCATAATCTTGAACGCCATGCCCTTTTCAACGCCCTTGTTGATAAGATAAACCATGATGTTGTCACGCGTACCGATAACCTCGGAAATGGTGCAGGTGCCGTTTTTAATAAGGTCCTGCGCGTTGCCAATCCAAACGTCGGTGCCGTGGGAAAGACCCGAAATCTGGAGCATGTCCGAAAAGTTTTTGGGCTGTGATTCCATGAGCATCTGGCGAACAAACGGAGTGCCGAGCTCAGGAAGCGAAAGGGTACCCGTTTCGCAGTCTATATCCTCTGCGGTAACGCCGAGAGGCTCGGGAGTTGTTAAAAGCTCGTAAAGCTTGGGGTCACAAATGTCAATCTGCATAACGTTTGTGCCCGTCAAATCCTCAAGATGCTTATACAGAGTAGGAACATCATGACCGAGGTTATCGAGCTTGAGTATTGTATCGTGAAGCGAGTGGAAGTCGAAGTGGGTTGTTCTGTGGATTGAATCCGCATCGTCTGCGGGGTGCTGAATGGGGGTGAAGTCCTCCGCATCCATATCGGCTGGCACAACAACCATGCCGCCGGGGTGCTGACCGGTTGTTCTTTTGACGCCTACGCAGCCCTGAACAAGTCTGTCCTCTTCCGCCCTTGAAAGAGTAACGCCCTTTTCCTCCGCCCACTTCTTAACAAAGCCGAAAGCGGTTTTGTCGGCAAGGGTGCCGATTGTACCTGCCTTGAAAACATGAGTTTTGCCGAAAAGCTCCTCTGTGTATCTGTGGGCATAGAACTGATATTCGCCCGAGAAGTTAAGGTCAATATCGGGCTGTTTGTCGCCGTAGAAACCGAGGAAGGTTTCAAACGGAATATCGTGACCGTCGCGGTGCATGGGCTTACCGCAAACGGGGCAGTCCTTAGGCGGCATGTCATAGCCCGAGCCGTATTCGCCCTTGTAGAAAAATTCGCTGTGTTTGCAGTCCTCGCAGATATAGTGCGGTACAAGGGGGTTAACCTCCGAAATACCCGCCGCAAATGCTACGAATGACGAGCCGACAGAGCCTCTGGAGCCTACATAATAGCCATGCTCCATGGAATTCCAGACAAGCTTTTGGGCGATGATATAAAGAACACCGAAGCCGTTTTTGATGATTGAGTCAAGCTC